>JAVBOS010000051.1:0-2594 GCA_031550255.1 Anaeroplasmataceae bacterium
GGTTACGATTTATTCTAGTAGGAGTTAGCTCTACTTTAATGATTTGTTGTTTAAGTTATTTTATTGCCTTAAATAAGGACATGAGAAGAAAAATTTTAATTACGGTTTCAAATAAAATTAGAACTAATGGTTAGTTTTATAATTCCTTCATATAATAGAAGTTCTTATTTAATCCAATTATTAGGCTCTATTCTATCCCAAGATTATGCCGAAATAGAGATTATTGTTGTAGATGATAACTCAATAGATAACACTGAAACAATAATGGAAGCCTATGTTAAAAAATATCCTTTTGTCAAATATTATAAGAATGAAAGAAATATGGGATGTGGATATAGTCGTGGTTTCGGCTTTAACAAAAGTAAAGGTAAATTTATTGTTTTTGCAGATGACGATGATTATTATACAAATAATTCTTTTTTAAGTAAAAGTATTAAATTTCACCAACAATACCCTGATTTAGCCTTTGTTTCAGGGAGGGTTTGCATTAAGGAAGAAAATAACAATAAAATTGGTGAAGGAAATATGAATATTAAAGGATATATAAATAGAAAAGAATACCTTAAATATTTTCATTATAAATATAGTAAGCCTCAATCTACATTTTCCACCGTATTTAAACAATCTGTTTTAGAACAATCAAATGTTAGTAATATGAAGATGGTTAATGATGCTTCCATTTATATGCGTTCTTTATTATACGGAGATGCCTACATAATGGAAGACATTATTGGAACTTATAGAATACATGATACAAACATAACAAAATCATTAACACCTAATTTTATCATTGAAAATCTAGATGAAAAAAGGTATATTTATGAGGAAAGTGTGAGATTAAAATTATTGAATAGAGATTCAATATGGCTGGAGAAACAAATTAAGTTGACAATCAGTTATTATTTCAGTTCGTCAAAAGTAGATGTTTTGGATTTTTTTAAAATCCTAAAATGGGGAGTAAAAAATGTGCCTAATAAAATCATGTTTATTCTGTTATCTATTGTTTTGTATATAAAATCATTTATATGAATAAAATTTATTTATATCATGTCAAAATAAATATTGGGAATTTTGGAGATGAAATAGGCCCTTATATTATTCAAAAACTTTCAGGGCAAGAGATATATCAGATTCCAATTCCTAGATGCGGTACAAAATTGATACTAGCATATATTAATGGGTTATGTCAGGCAAGGTACTCTTTTTCTATCTTTAGAAAAGTAATAAGAACTCTATCATTAAATGGAAATTATATCATGTCCATTGGTATTATTATTGCTTGGGGTAGTGGGAAAAGAATAGTTTGGGGTAGTGGAATAATATCCATAAAAGATAAAATACCTAATGGTGAATTTTTGGCTGTACGGGGGAAATATACACAATCAAAATTACAGGAACAAAAATTAAAATATCCAATAGTTTTAGGAGATCCTGCACTATTGCTACCTTTAGTTTATAAACCAATTATAAGTGAAAAAAAATATGAACTTGGAATTATCCCCCATTTCTCACAGTATTCTCACTTTTCCAATTGTATCACAAAAAATATAAAAATTATTAATCTATTAAGTTCCAATGTAGAAACAACTATAAATGAGATATGTGAATGCAAATATATTATTTCAACCTCTTTACATGGTATCATTGTGGCTCATGCATATGGAATACCTGCACTTTGGTATGAATACCCAAAAATAAAATTTGGAGAAAATGTGAAATTTTTTGATTATTTTTCTTCTGTTGGAATTAAGGAATACAATCCGTTTATTATCAATAATTTTAATACATTAAACAAAGATAAAGAGATTGAAAATATTTTAAGAAATATGGATTTAGCATTAATACAATCGAATTTGGAGGTTATCCAACAAAATCTTTTGAGTGTAGCACCATTTAAAATTTTAAATAAATATAGACTATAAAACAATAAGATTTTATTCTATTAGGTACTTGTATGGTAAATAAAATAGAAAAATAAACAACACTTTATTAATAATGAAAATTCTTTTTTCTCCATTTTATAATACAAATAATCGTTATGTTTCTATTATTATAGAAATTTTAAAAAATTGTGATTTTGAAGTTCTACCTTTAAAAAAGATTTTTTCTCTATCTAAAACAAATTATGTTGTTTTGAATTGGGTTGTTGGCAACACATTTATGGACTTTATTAAATTATTATTTTTAATTGTATTTATTAAAATAAAAAAAATAAAAATAATTTATACATTTCATAACATTACCACTCATGATAAAATCAACAATTATTGGAGAAGATTATCAGAATTAATCACATTTAAATATTCTTATAAAATTATAATTCATAATAACTATTCAGGGAAATATATTAATAAAAAATATCATAATAAAACTGTTTTCATACCACATCCAAACTATGTGAATGAATATGGAAAATTAATTCCAACGGAGCACAACAACAAATTAAGATTATTGTTCTTTGGATTAATTAGGCCTTACAAAAATATAGAATTGTTAATACAAGCATGTAGCCAATTTCCAAAAGATGATATAGAATTAACTATTGCTGGAAAACCATGTAGTGAGGAATACCAAAACAAAATCAAAAATTTCAA
>JAVBOS010000105.1:0-4070 GCA_031550255.1 Anaeroplasmataceae bacterium
AAATAAATTATGGTTATGTTTTGATATAGCTACTTTAATCGAATTATTTCCCAAGTCATTTATTTCTGTAATAGTATCATTGCATTTATATTCATTTGGAAATTTTAATTGAGTAAAGAATGTGTTTTTTAATTTTTCCCAATCATTATGGAAATCCGAATTCTCATAATATATGATATTATAAAATGCACTTCTGGAAGGGTCATAATTAAATGTTTTCTTTATATGCTTTTTCAATCCTGTTAAGAAATTATTAGAGTTCCATCGAAGTGCTTCTACTGTAATATTCTTATTTCCAAGTGACATTTTTAAATCTAAAGAGCCAATATTTTTACCTGTTTCAGAATGACCACTTCTGTCTTGTGGATTAAACTTGCATCCCCAAAATTTGAGTCCATTATTTATCAGAATTTCGAGAAAATCTGAATAACTATTTTCATTATTTAATTTAGTAATTGTGTTAATTTTCTCAAGAATGTGAGAAAATGCTATGACCATCTCATACGCTATAAATTCTCTGTAATCACCATTTGATTTATTAAACTTCTTTGGTATTATTTGGGCTAAATCTTCAAAAGGTAGTAATAAAATTTCCCATAAGTATGATTTCAACCGATTTATATTATTATCTGATCCTAAATTTTTAGTAAGATCGTTTAAAAACTCTGGATATGTACTATTTTTTAATATATGGAATCGCTTACTCTCTTCAATAAGGAGCATAGCCTTATTATATTCTTCCCATTTGATAAACGATTTAATAGATAACTCAAGATATTCCTGATCCATCTTCTGGGTTAAAGGTAATTGGGAGAATAAATTTTGAAAATTTGAACTATTATTATCTAATATGCTATAACAATATAATCGGATAAAATCCAAAAGTAATTTATTATAGTATTGATTTTCATCAAATGATTTTTTGTTAATTCTCTGTTGTAATGATTGACATTCTGCTATTGCTTTCTTAAGATCTGTTGTCAGTAGATTATCTATTACTAAAGATTCAATATAACATTTTCTTATGAAAAACTCCGTATTATTGGGTTCGGAATTACATAATCTTTCTAATTTTTTAAGAGCGTCTTCTAATTTTCTTTCTTTAAAGTCAAATAATGATTCATAGAATATTTTTTGATTATGAGGATTGTAGCCTGATTTAAGGGAATCATTGCTTTTTTCAGGAATTGTAATATTATTTAATTCGTCTCTGCTATTATTTCTGTATGCAAGTAATAATCTTATTTGAAGTAAGAAATCATTTTTCTGTCTTTGATTTTTTATCTTATTGTTTATGATTCTTTCATAATAATCTAAAATTTCTTTTGCTTGTTCTGTAAAGGTTTCAGAATTAATTGCTTGTATTAATGCGTTTTCTAGTTGTGGAAGCCAATATGCTTTTTTGATATATTCTTTAACAGGAATAAGCTCTAACTTCTCTTTTAAAAGCTGACGATCTCTCTCGAAAAATAAAAGATTATACAATTCCATGAATTTTTCAAAAGAGTTATCACTCTTAATGAATGAATTGATAATAATTTCTTTGTTTTCTTTAGTGAAATAATTCATAGTTTCACCTAATTGAGAAAATAAATCTGTTTGTATTCCAAGTGTAGAATCAAAAGAGTGGGAAAAAATATCAAATTTTGCTTTTTCCGTATTTTGTTGAGAGTTTTCGGAGACATACTTAACTATTTTATATTCTAATACTTGTAATACTTGATTTGTATTAAGCCCACAATTTTCGTAGTAAGTTTTCTTTTTATGGATGTTAGAATACCCAATTAATAAGATTCGTAGTAGTAGGCGTAGTTTATAACCTTGTGAGTGATTCCAATGATAGATATTTTCGAATTCTTTTTTATTTTTATTATTTAATGTAATAATGTTTACCTTAAAAGAGTTGAGAAAATCATTTAATAAAGAAAATTGTTCAATGTATAATATCAATTCTCCCCAATCGATTAATTCTAACCCATATTGAGTATCAGACCAACTGACATCATTAATATCTATTGTTCCATGCCAATAATGTTGCACTTCTACTTTATCTGATTCGATTTCACTTTTAAAAGAATTTACAAGTAAGAGTATTAGGTCTTTCTGTTTGTCTGTCGTTAGTTTCTCATCTTTAAATAATTTATATATTATAAAATATTTGGATAGATATAAGCCGTGCATTGTCACATTGGTTGATAGAGGACGAATGATTTCTTTATCTATATGATGCAATAGTTTTGGATATATTTTCTCAAAAAAGTTTATCTCCAGATTGGATTTAAAGTTTACAATGTTATTTAATAATTCCTCAAATCTATAAATATGTTCTTCTTTTTCCAATATACTTAAATTATAATGGCTTATATTTATTGGAGAAAATATTTTCTTTAAATTGGGATGTAAAATATTAATTATGTTATTAGCTATCTGGTCATAATTAATATCTTGTTGTAAGGCATTAAAAAGATAGATACTAAGACTCTTTTTTAATAGTATTGTAATTTGTTTCTCATAGAATCTTCCTTTTGAATTATCATCTTCATTGAACGAAGTATCGCATATTTTTAATCTTGATAAACAGTCAAATATAACTGGGAATAATTCATTCTCGGTTATAAGATAAGGTAAAATAAATGGATGATTCTTGTTTATTTTTTGCAAAAGTTTATAAAAAATAAAAGGTCTTTCAAGTGAAATTTTAAATAATTTCTTGGTTTGTTGAAAATTCCCTGCATCATTTTCAATTATTAATTTAATCAGAAAAGAAAAATCTTCTCTGATCTCCTGATGAAAAAGAATACTATCAAATTGCCTTTCCAGTTCATTTAATGAAGTATATAGTTCAAGATATGAATTACTGTTGATTTTGTGTCTTTGAGGTAAAATAATGTCTTCATTCCAGTGGTGATGGTTTTGATGTCGATCTAAATATAATTTGGCTAATTCATATTCTGAATATATTAGGTCTTTTTCTGAAACTAATTTATTACATGCAGTTGTGAGTAGCTTTTCTCTTGCATCCTTATCCATTTTCGTACATGGATTTTTAGTCCATAAACATTTTTCAAACCATTCTTCAAAATTTTCATCTATTGTTTTTTGGGGATATTCTGTAAGGAGTCTTTCCCAAAGTCTTGCAGATATTTCATCACTAAAGTGATGCCAAAAATTGTCATATCCACATGTAATCCTTATTGTAAATCTTTTGTTATCAATAGCAGTTATATTCAACTCACGCAGTAGTTGCTCAAAGTCAGGAGTTCGTTTGAAATATGAACGGTGCTTTTTTACTATTCTCTCTAATTTATTTTTGCTGATTATAATTTTCCGCTTGTCTTTATAGCCAATTATGGTATGAAGTTCATGTAAAAATTGAAAATCTATTATATTTTCATTAATAAATAAAGGAAACTTGGGTTGATTATTTTTCTTCTTTTCTCTAAAATAATATAAAGCTCTTGTTATTTCATTAGGTAATCGTACCTCATCATTAATGATTCTAATCCATTGTTTTTCTATAAATGATTCTATTGGGATTTGTACTTTGTATTTTCGTTGATATTTATTTTGAAACGAGAGTAAATTATTATAAGTAAATTTCGATTCTTTCTTTGCACTAAAGATTATTTCAGATAAAAGAATTGAAGCATACCATTGATTGTTTTTTTGTATAATGTCAGGATTAATGTAGAACTGAGAATCATCCGTTATACATAACTTCAATTTGTCTGATAAAGCTTTTATTTCAGAATCATTATGCCAGTTGGTGGTGTGAAGGAGTTTCATAATTATACCAAGTTATAATAGGTTTCCCACTCTTTCTCATCAATCTTATAACATAATGCTCTGAAATGTTTATCATCTTCCTTTTTTACCATTTTCAATATTGTAGTAGCAACTCTTTTTGCTTCGGGAAAATCTATCACATTAGTACCTTTACCCAACCAAATAACAAGATGAGACATTTCGTTAGGGGCTCTATTTAACTCTCGACTGTCATTTTCTTCCAAGAAATGAGGTAAAAAATGTAAGGGATTTTTTTGACCTGCATATTTAAATGATAAAAAAGC
>JAVBOS010000027.1:0-4599 GCA_031550255.1 Anaeroplasmataceae bacterium
ACATATGCTGATATTATTGTTCCAAATGATAACAAGCATGATGTAGCTGTAGATGTTTTAATTACAAAAATTAAGGATATAATTAGGTAGGTAAGTATGGTAATTGGAATTATAGGTGCAATGCACCATGAAGTTGATTTAATAGTGGATCATTTAGAAGATTATGAGCAAGTTCAAATAGGTGGTTCAATGTTTCATATTGGGGAGATTGAAGGGAAGCAAATAGTAGTTGCTGGTAGTGGCATTGGTAAAGTAAATGTTGCTATTTGTACAAGTATTATGATTCAAGAATTTGATGTAGATTTAATTATAAATACTGGTATTGCTGGTGGATTAACAAATATTAGTCATAAAGCTGTTGTTTTGGCAACTACACTAACTTATGCAGATGTAAATGTTACAGCATTTGGATATTCATATGGACAAATTCCGAGTATGCCAAAAAACTTTGTTATTGATGCACAAACTTTAGTTATGATTAAAAAGGCCTTAAATAAATCAAATATAAAATTTGTTGAAGGTAGTGTATATACTTCTGATACATTTGTAACTTCATTAGACCAAGTACCTAACTTAGATAGAACAAAGAAATGCATCTGTGAAATGGAAGGAGCAGCACTTGCTCAAACTTGCTTTAGATTTAATAAACCATTTATTTCAATTAGATATGTATCAGATGTTGTTGGGGAAGTATCTCAAATAACTGATTATGCAAAATTTGAAAAAGAAACAGCTATTTCATCATGTGAAATATGCTTGAATATTATAAAAGGATTATAGAGTTGGCTTTTGTCAACTTTTTTATTTTTGCTGTTGACAAGTATGCTTTGCAAATATATAATAAAGACAAGTATGCTTTGCAAGGAGATGTTGTATGAAATCAAAAATAGCAGAGTTAAGAAAAGAAAAACGTATTTCACAAGAAGAGCTAGCATTGGCTATTGGAGTTTCAAGACAGACAATTACGTCTATAGAATGTGAAAAATATGTTGCATCTTTGGAATTAGCTTATAAATTAAGCAAGTTTTTTGGGTTATCAATTGAAGAAATATTTGATTTTAGTGAGGTGGAAATGTTCTAATGGAAAAATTTAAAGATAGTTTAAAATTTAAACGTAATATGACTATTGTTCAAATATTAGTGGCTATTATTTCTTTTATACTATTAAGTTTTTATGATAGTAATAAAATAGATAATCAATTAAACTTTACGGATAGTTTTATGGATGGCTTTAGATTAGGTATTTTCTTTGCTATTATTATACCTTGTGTTTTTGGTGTTATAAAATATCAAAGACTGATGTTAGATGATAAAAAAGTGAGAAATGAATATATAAAAGTAAATGATGAAAGAACAAAAAATATAGTTTATAATGCATCAACAGCAATGATTCGGTTTTTGTTAAGTTTGATGTTGTTATCTTTAATAGTTACAAGTTTTATAAACATAACGGTTTTCCTTACATTATTAATAGTCACATTTATTGCAGGATATGGCTTTATAATACTTAAAGCTTATTATTCTAAAAAGTTGTAATAAAAAAGAACTATTGTGCTTAATTTTTAGATGTAGCGTCTGGCAAAAATTAAACCACAATCTTTTGATTCAAAGTCAGGTATTCTATCAAGTTGGTTAAAAAAGTAGTATAACTATTAGTTATAAAAAATTAGAAATGGAGAAAAAAATGAACACAATTCTAGAAATAATTAATGTAAAGAAAAAATTTAAAATTAGTGCTAAACAAAGAAAAATAGATAAGACAACAGACAAGGTAAAAGTTGCCGTTAACGGAGTATCTTTTAATGCTTATGAAGGTGAAATATATGGTTTACTAGGCTCTAATGGTGCTGGTAAGACAACTCTTTTACGCATGATTTCAACACTTATCTCACCAGATGAAGGAGATATTAAAGTGTTTGGAAAATCTGTTAAAGATGATCCATCTAGTGTTAGAAAAAACATTGCTTTTTTAACGAGTGAACTAAAATTAGAAGATTTTTTAACACCAAACTATTTGTTTGATTTTTATAGTGATTTACATGGTGTTTTAGAGGATGAAAGAGAAAAAAGAAAACAAAAACTATTTTCTAAATTTGGTATCGATAAATTTGCAGAAGTTAAAGTTGGAGAATTATCAACTGGTATGAAACAAAAAGCTTCTTTAGCGATTTCACTTGTACATGATCCTAAACTTATTATATTTGATGAACCAACAAATGGATTAGATGTTTTAACAGCTAAAGTTGTAACAGATTTTCTAGTAGATTTAAAACAACAAGGAAAAACAATTATTATCTCGACTCATATTTTCTCTTTAATAGAAAAAATATGTGATAGAGTAGGAATTATTGTTGATGGAAAAAAGGTTAAAGATGATTTATTAGTTAATATTTGTAAAGAAAAAAATCTAGAAGAAGTTTTCTTTGATATATATAAAGAAGCGGCAGGTGAAATGTAATGAAAAATATTTGGACAATAATGCGTAAAGAATTAAAAAGAGTATTTGGTGATAAGAGATTAATATTTTCAGTATTCATTTTGCCAGGATTAATGATTTATGTAATGTATTCAATTATGGGTAATGCTTTAACAAATATGGAAGGTGAAGCTCAAACACAAACGTCTGTAGTATATACTGTTAATATGCCAAATGAAATTAAATCTATTTTGGAAACAAAAGAATTTGATTTTAATGTTTCTTTTCAAGAAATAGCAAATCTAAATATTAATGATTATAAAAATAAGATATTAAATAATGAGATAGATTATATAATTGAGTTTGATAGTAACTTTGTAAATTCAGTAGAAAATAATCTAACACCAAATGTTAATACATATTATAATCCGGTGAATGATCGAGGGAATTTATCAAATGATAAAATTCAATTAGCATTATCAGTTTATAAAGAAACAGTTATTTATAATCAAATAGGAACAGTGTTTAGTGTTAATGCTAATAATACATCAAATGTTATTATGAATGAAAATAAAGCTGTTGCCAAAGGATTTTCATTGTTATTACCATTCTTAATTATTACATTCCTATATAGCGGAGCAATGTCTGTAGGACCAGAAAGCATTGCAGGAGAAAAAGAACGTGGAACGATGGCAACGTTACTTGTTACTCCAACAAATAGAACACATATAGCATTAGGAAAAATTTTCAGTCTAACAATAATTGCAACAACTTCAGCTGTGTCCAGCTTTTTGGGAATCATTTTAAGTCTTCCGAAGCTTATGGGAATAAGCGGTGAAGATGTAAATACTAATATTTATGCATTTGGTGATTATATGTTTTTATTATTTGTTATTATTTCAACTGTCCTTGTCTTCATCGGTTTAATATCAGTTCTATCTGCTTATGCAAAAAATGTAAAAGAAGCAACAGTATTTATAATGCCATTAATGATTATTTCAATGCTAATCGGTTTAACTACAATGTTTAGTTCAAATGCTAATCAAAATTGGTATATTTATTTAATTCCAGTTTTTAACTCTGTTCAAATGATGACAGGAATATTTTCATTCGAATTTAACATATTGCATTTTATTTTAACTGTTTCTAGTAATTTAGTTATAGTTAGTATTGTAATATTTGCTTTAACTAAGATGTTTAATAGTGAAAAGATAATGTTTTCTAAATAAAAAAATACTTCTATGTAGATTCATAGAAGTATTTTTTTTAATTTTTCAATATATCGAAAATCATTTTTTCTTTATTATATTCCTTGACTTGATAGATAAAATAAATAATATATATAAACAATAAACTATATGTAATAGAAGCTTTTATTGTATGAGAATTTTTTACTGCTTTTGTTGTAATTACATAATAACTAGAACTAGTATAATAGTATTCTGCTACATCATTATTTAATAAATAAATAGTTCCATAATTATTAATATATATTACAATGTTACTTTTATATCCTATATAATGTTCATTTACGAAAATATATATTACAGGATCACCATCTTTATAATAAACATCTACAATGTTTGTATTTGGTTGTGTAATAGTATTTTTAATATATCCATAGTCTATTATTTTGCTAATTTCTTCATTTGTTCCGTAAATAGTATTATCGAAAGTATATGTTTGCAAATAACTTACAAAATGATCTACTCCATTAAATCTTTTTTTAACGGGTGTTATAAAATCATTTATTATAATAATTAATAAAGAAATAACTAACCCTAATTTAATTATCTGAGATTTTAGTTTTTTTGTTAAATCTATATTAAACAATATTTTATTTTCTAGTGTATCACTTATTTTATATTTTGAATCATTTACTAAAAAAATATGATTATTATAATTGACATATGCCATTATTAATGTAAATGATAAAATTAAAATTATACTATAAATAATTATTGTTATAAAAATACTTAAGTTTAAACCGATTACTAAGGAATTAGTTAAGAAAAACAATAAAGTTAAAACAACCACAATTACTGGATATGAATAATGCTTTTTAAATGTTTTTTTAATTAAGTATAGTTTACGGTAATATAAAGAAATTTCTTTACTATCACTTTCTATAATAGCAGCATTATTAGCAGTCACATAATAATTTGAAAATAAGAAGAACGGTA
>JAVBOS010000171.1:0-10459 GCA_031550255.1 Anaeroplasmataceae bacterium
TTGTAAATCAGTTTTTAATTCTTGTTCTATTTTTGCACAACCTGCCATAATAGTTGTATGGTCTTTACCACCTAATAACATACCTATTTTCTTATAAGGTAAGTTATATTTCTTTTTAAAAATATACATTGTAATATGACGAGGTAATACATATTTATAATCTCTTTTACTACTAATTAAATCAGCAATAGTAATATTATAATAATTAGAAATAACACTTTCTACTTTTTCATAAGTATCATTATCACCATTTTGTTTTTTATTTTTTAATAAAGCCGCTAAAGCTTCTTGAGCTGTTTGAACAGTAATATCTATATCTAAAGATATACAGTAGAATAATACTCGATTAAAAGCTCCTTCTAATTCACGAATATTATTTGTATAATTACTTGCAATATATTCTAATACATCATCATCAATTGTTTTTTCTGATTGTTCTGAAATTTTTCTTTTTAAAATATTAATACGATGTTTTAAATCTGGTGATTTTATATCAACAGTTAAACCCCAACTAAATCTAGAAGTTAAACGATCCATAATTCCTTTTAATTGATCGGCGGGACAATCAGAAGTAATAATAATTTGCTTCTTTTTAGCATACATATCATTAAATAATTGGAAAAATTGTTGTTGACTCTTTTTACCCATTTCAAGCATTTGAATATCATCTACTAATAAAGCATCTAAATCAGCATATTTATCATCAAAAGATTTCATATCACCACTTTGTGTAGCTTTTGTATAATCATATATAAAAGTATTTGCAGAAATATATAATATTTTTCTATTTATATCAATATCATACATATAGTTTCCAATAGCTTGCATTAGATGAGTTTTACCTAAACCTACGCCACCAAATATATATAAAGGATTGGCAACTTCTGCAGGTTGTTCGGCAACTTTCATTGACATACGGCAACTCATCATATTAGATTCACCAACAACAAATGATTCGAAAGTATAATTTTCATTTAAATTACTTTCAAATGTACGATGTGTTTTACTTGGTTGTTCAGCAAAAACAGGAGTAGATTCAATCATCTCTTCAGCTGTAACAAATTTGAATCGATATAAATTAGGAGTTAATGTAGCTAATATTTCTTGTATTTTAAAAATATAACGATCATTAATTCTCTTTTTAAGGAAAAGATTAGGAACTAAAACAAAAATTGTTCCATTATTAAATTTTAAAACATTATTAACCTCTGAAAAAATTTCTTGGAAGGTTTCTGAGGTATAATTTTTTCTTAATTCTTCTTTGGTTTTATTCCACAAAGTCTGGTATTCCATAATTATTAACTCCTTATACAAAAAACTTTAAAATTCGACAAAAAAATAACTAAATAGTCTAAAGTATTTAAAGTATAGCATAAAAAGTGTGGATGTGAATAAAAAGTTTCCCACAAAAAATGTGGATAACTTTTTATAACAAACTAATTATTCACTATATTATGTGGATAACTTTATGTCAAATTATGTAGTATTTGCAACAAAATATATAGTTATTAACATAATAACATTTAAATAAAATATGTGATAAGTTATCCACATTGTTGAAAAATATTTTTGTGTATTTTTTGTTGATAACTTAATTTTTATTATTTAAAAAATATTATCTAAAATTTTTATTGACAAGCTATTTTGATTTTGATAAAATGTAATACGCATGGTTTCGTAAGAAAGGCAGGTTTGACAGATGAAAAGAACATATCAACCTAATAAACGTAAAAGAAAAGTAACACATGGTTTCCGTGTGAGAATGGCAACTGCTAACGGACGTAAAGTACTTGCTCGCAGACGTAAAAAAGGCAGACACCAATTAACTGTTTAATTACAAATTAATAATATTGATATAACTAGGACTACTCGATCAAAATTTTAAAATTTTTTTCAAGTGGTCTTTTTTATACTATCAGGAGATATTCATGAATAAAAGATATCGTGTTAAAAAAAGTGCAGAAATTGAATCTATAATAAAAAATAGAAAATTTGTTTCTACTAAAAACATTACAGCATATAAGAAAGATAATAGCGAAACCACAAATTTCCGTTATGCTATAAGTGTCGGTAAAAAAGTAGGAAATGCAGTTACAAGAAATAAAATTAAAAGACAAATGAGAGCTATTATTAGTGAAATTTGTATACCGACTTTTATAGTTGATTTATTTTTCGTTGTAAGACCATCTATTATTCAACTTTCTTTTGAAGAGATAAAGAAAGAATTAGAATATTTATTTAAAAAATTAAATGTACAAATAAAAGGAGAAAAATAGTGAAAAGCTTTTTCTATCGTAATATTAATAAAATAACTGCTATGGCTGTAATAGTAGTAGTTGCTTCTTTTTTAACTAGTTGTCGTCAAGGTGCATGGCCAACGACAGTTTATACAACATGGGGCGCTGAATTTTCACAATTAAAAGGAATGCAAGTTGTATTTGGATGGCCTGTAGCATTAATATCATATCCAATAGCTTGGTTATGTAGTACTATTGGAAAAGCATTAGGAAATTCTTATGCAGTAGGAATTTTATTTACAACATTAATTGTTAGAACAATTGCATGGCCAATTTATTCTAAACAAAATGGTGCAACAATAAAAATGACAGTAATGCAACCAGAAATGCAAAGAATTCAAGCAAAATATGCAACTCGTAAAGATCCAGAAAGTCAACAAAGACAAAGTCAAGAAATGGCCGCGTTATATAAAAAATATAAATTCAATCCATTAGGATGTATGTTTACAACAGTTATGCAATTCCCAATATTTATGGCGATGTATGAAGTTGTTAGACGTATCAACTTAAATATAGTTACAAAAAATGAGGCTGGAGAAATTATTAGTTCAATTCCAGGTAAATTTGCATTATCAAATACAAAAATATTTAATTATTTTGAATTAAATACAAGTTTCTTTGATGCTACATTAGCACAAGACAAAATATTTGCTGTTGTACTTGCATTAGCATTTGGTGCAGTAACATATGTATCACAAAAAATTTCTTCTAAAAAACCAAGTTATCAAAAGACTTATCCAAATCAAAATCCAGCTGCCGATTCTCAAGCTAAACAAATGAAAATGATGACAACAGTTATGAACGTAATGTTTGTATTTATGTCATTACAATCAACATCATTAGCTTTATATTGGTTAATTGGAGGTATCTATCAATTAGGTCAATCACAAGTTGGTAGATATATGAATGAAAAGAATTATTATAAAATGAAAGAAAAAAACATGTAAGTGGTGAAAAATTATGGAAAAGAAAATTGAAATAATCGCATCAACAGTTGAGCAAGCATTAGAAAAAGCAGTTGACCAGTTACATATTCCTGCTGATAAGATATTTGTTAATATTTTAGGAGAACTTCCTGAAGGATTAAATTGTGAAGCTTTTGTTGATGTTAATTTAACGTTAGAAGGTAAAAGATATTTAGAAGGAATTTTAAAAGCTTTAAATATTAGTTATCAACTTGAAGCTAGAACTGTTGGAAAAGAACAAGAAATTCATTATATTATTAATTCAGAAGAAAATCCTTTATTAATAGGAACAAAAGGTAAAACATTAGAAGCATTCCAAATTTTATTAAGAAACTTAATGAATTGTTATACTAAAGAAAAAGTTGTAACTACATTAGATATTGGTGCTTACAAAATTAATCGTACTCAACAATTAGAAATTTTAGCTACTAAGGTTGCTAAAGAAGTTGTTAAAACTAAAGTTGCTACAAAACTTCGTCCAATGAATTCATTTGAACGTCGTGTTATTCATGAAAAATTAAGTGAATGGCGTGATGTTTATACTGAATCTGAAGGTGAAGGAGAAACAAGAGCTATTGTAATAAAACCAAAACAAAAATAAAATTTTAAAACCAATCTGAAAAACAGATTGGTTTTTATTTTATTATGTTATAATAATCTTATGAGAAAAAAAATATTTTTATTTATTAATATCATTTTGTTAAGTTCTTTATTTTACATTGTAACATCAACTGTTTATGAAAATATTTATATTAGTAAGTTAGTAAATAATTTTATGGATAAAGGAGTCTATAACGAAGAATTAAGCAGTTATTATACAAAATTCTACATAGTTCCACGTGAAACATGGCAAGATGATAAACCTAGTTATATTAAAAAAGGATCAAAATTTTATCCAGGATATTCGGGAGATATTATGGTTGCTTTAGATTCTGCTTTTCCTAATGTACCAGTTGTAAATGAATTAATAACTTTTTTTGTTGGAGGACACGCAGCTTTACGAGCTTTTCCTTATCAAGATAATGATAATAATATAACTAAGTATGATGTTATAGAAACAACAGGATTAAGTGAATATGAGGATGGGAACGTAGTAGAATATACTGATGGAAATTACTGGATGGATATTAACTATAAAACAAGATTTATTGGACTAAGAGTAAAAGCTACTAAAGAACAAAAGGAAGCAGCATTTAAAGAATCATTAAGTTATTTAGGACATCCATATAATTTTACTTTTCTTTTCAATACAAAAAATACTAAATATTGTTCTGATATAATGTCACAAGCGTATAAGAGTGTTGGTATTGAATTAAATAATGATAACGGTGTTACAACAATTCAAGATTTAATTATTAGTAAAAATACATATATATCAATATATAAATATACAGATAAACAAGATATAAGTCATATTTATATATTAGAAGATTAATTTATTAAATAAATATTAGCCATTAAAACTGTAGCAAATACAGTCCATAATAAATATGGAACTAATAAAGTTGATAATTTTCTATTTGTCACCAAAGCATTAAAATAAACTAATAACATAGTTACAAAAGAAAATAAACTAATAACAAAACTCCAGTAAAGTAAATGTTCTAAAAAGAATACTTTATTAAAGAAAAACATAATAAAATAATTTATAATTAATAATATAGAAGCAACCTTATCAAAATCATCTTTTTTGAAATAGAAGACAATAAAAATACTTAATAATAAATAAATACTTCCCCATGCAATACCGAAGACATAAGCTGGTGGAGCATACTTTGGTAAATTAATTGAATTGTAAAAATCTGGATTACTTTTAAAGATAAATCCTGGGATATAATATAACAAAACAATAACCGGAATTAATAATATTTTTTTAAGCATGATTATCACCTAAAATATTGTATGTTTAAAAATAAATATTATGTAAAAAAAACTTACGTTTTATGATATAATAAAAAAAGAAAATGGAGGTAATAGATATGGCATATGTAGCATTATATAGAGCGCATAGACCCCAAAAATTTAGTGAAGTTTATGGACAAAAGCATATTGTAACAACATTACAAAATGCAATTAAATTAAATAAAGTTGCGCATGCATATTTATTTTGTGGACCTCGAGGAACAGGAAAAACTACGTTAGCTAAAATTATGGCTAAAGCACTTAATTGCGAGCATGGACCAAGTATAGAACCTTGTAATGAATGTCCTACTTGTATAGGTATTACTAAAGGTATGATAAATGATGTAATTGAAATAGATGCTGCTAGTAATAATGGTGTTGATGAAATTAGAGAATTGCGTGAAGGTGTAAAATTTTCTCCATCTGTAGGAAACTATAAAGTTTATATTATAGATGAAGTGCATATGTTATCTACTGGAGCATTTAATGCTTTATTAAAGACGTTAGAAGAACCACCTAAACATGCTATTTTTATTTTAGCAACAACT
This sequence comes from Anaeroplasmataceae bacterium, assembly GCA_031550255.1. GTDB lineage: Bacteria > Bacillota_I > Bacilli_A > Acholeplasmatales > Anaeroplasmataceae > JAVBOS01. The sequence continues at coordinate 5,713 of JAVBOS010000171.1, forward strand.
GAAGTACATAAAATACCAGCTACTATTTTATCAAGATGCCAAAGATTTGACTTCCAATCAATTAGTAATGAAGATGTTTTTAATCGAATTAAAGAAGTAGCTATGGCAGAAAAGATAAATATTGAAGAAGAGGCTATTAGCTTAATATCAGAAATTTGTGAAGGCGGAATGCGCGATGCCTTAAGTTTATTAGATCAAAGTTTATCTTATTCAACGGATGATTTAGTTTCTACTGAAGATGTATTATCAGTAAGTGGAAATGTTTCAAGTGCTGAAACCTTAAAATTATTACAAGCGTGTTTAGAATCTAATGGATCTACTACTTTAACAGTTTTAAATGAAATATTAAATAAAGGTAAAGAAATACCAAGAGTAGTTAATGATTTAATAATTTTTTTAAGAGATGTTTTATTACAAAAAGTAGGAAATTTATCTACTAATAAAGCAATATATAAAAATCAAGAGTTCATTTTATTTTGTAATGAAATAAAGAATTCATTAATTTATAGTTGGTTAAACACTTTAAATGAAATTCAAAATAACATTAAATTTAGTAATCAAAAAAGAGCCTTTTTAGAATTAGGCTTATTAACGATGAGTGATAAAGAACAAAATGAATATGCTACATTGTTAAATAGAATTGAAAAATTAGAAAAACAAATAGCTTTAGGCAACTATCATATTGAAGAAAAAAGACCAATTATTCAAGAAATTAAGCCTGTGGAAATAAAAAAAGTTCCAGTGGTTCAAGAAATAAACCAATCAGAAGAATTGTTTGTTACAGTACAAATGATTGAGGATATATTAAATAATGCAAGTAAACAAAAAAAGGATGAATTAATTAATCTTTGGAATGATTTATTATTTAATTATCCCAATAATACATTAATACAAATATTATGTGGTGGGCAAGTTGTTGCTGCTAACGATAATAAGGCAATAATTATTTTAGCGGATGAGGCTTTTTGTAATAGGTTAATGAAATATGAAAATTTTATTAAAATATTAGAAATGATTAATAAAAAACAATTAATTTTAGAGGATTATATTTGTTTAACACAAAGTATATGGAATACGATAAAAAATGATTATACTGAAAAATATCGTGCAGGAAATAGTAAACCAAAATTAGAAAATATTAAAATCAATATTAAACAACACGTTAAACCAGATGAATCAGCAAAAACCATTGATCCATTTGTTGAACAAGCATATGATTTATTTGATAAAGATATAGTTAAAATAAAGGAGGAATTTTAAAATGAATCAACAAGCAATGATGAAATTAAGAAAATTACAAAAAGAAATGGCCGATGCACAAAAGAGATTAGAACAAACTTCTTTTACAGGTAAAGCTGGTGGGGGAATGGTTAGTATTGAAATGTTAGGAAATCATACAGTTCAAAAGGTAACTATTGATCCAGAAGCTGTTGAATCTAAAGAAGATATTGAAATGTTAGAAGATACAATTGTAGCTGCATTTAATGATGCTTTAAAAAAGATTGAAGAAGAAACAAACAGAGTAATGGGACCATTTACAGCAGGACTTCCTGGAGGATTTTTCTAGAAAATGAATTATCCTAAGGCAATTCAAAATCTTATTGAATCTTTCTCAAAACTTCCTTCGATAGGAAAAAAAAGTGCAGAAAGATTAGCGATTTATGTTTACAGTCAACTGAATAATGAAACAGTAAACGAATTTGCGAATAATTTGATTGCTGTTAAAAATAATTTATATAAATGTCATATTTGTGGAAACTTAAGTGAACATGAAATTTGTGAAATTTGTAGTGATAAAAATAGAAATCATGAAATGGTTATGGTTGTTGAAACTGTGAAAGATTTATTTGTTTTGGAAAGATTAGATCAATTTCATGGAGTATATCACGTCTTAAATGGAGCAATTAACTTTTCAAGTGGTATTGGTGTTGAAGACATTGATATTGCTGGATTAGTTAAAAGAGTTAAGGATAAGACAATTAAGGAAATAATTTTAGCAACGAATGCCACACTTGAGGGTGAAACAACTGCTAGATATATAAAAGCATTACTAGAAGATGAAGATGTAATAATTACAAGAATAGCACATGGTATACCAGTAGGTGGAGACTTACAATATGCTGATGAGATGACTGTATTAAAAGCATTAGAAGGTAGAAGAACATATTAAGACGCATATTTTGCGTCTTTTTTTCATATTATTACCTGAAGAGGGTGATCAATATGGTGAAATTTTTAAAATATATAATTAAATCATTATTAATTGGATTATCATTTTTATTGATAATTAATTTTATTGGTCAATTTTTTAACTTTAATTTACCCATTAATCTTTTATCAATCTTTTTAGTAGGATTTTTTCACGTACCAGGTGTGATTGTATTATTAATTTTGCTATTATTGTGATATAATATTTAAGGTGATTTAAATGAAAGCACATTTTCGTTCACTTGATAGTGATAATAAAATTGATTTTGTAAGTGATGCAAGATATGAAGATAATAAATATATCTTTAAAGATAAGTCGCTTGAAAATACTAATTTGAGTATTGAAATTATTGAAAACACCAAATTACGTTTAAAAAGATTTGGACAAACTAACATGGAAATAACATTTATTTTGGGACAGAAGACTAAAGGAACTTATAATAATGATATGGGATTATTTTTTGATTTCGAGGTTTTTAGTCACAATTTAACAATAAAGGAAAAAAACATCTATTTTAAGTATGATTACTATATGGATGATATAATACAAAGTACACATAAAATATGGATAATTATTAAATAAATGCTTGCAAAATCAGTAAGTTTTATGTAAAATAGTAATGTCTCAATTGGAGGAATAAAAATGGAAAATATTTCGCAAATGTCAATGTTGGAAGTTGCAGTAATGTTAATGGAACAAAAACGCACTGCACAACCAGTAAAAAAAATTATAAAAGAAGTGCTTGAAGTTAAGGGTACTGATGATCTAGATGGTACAATAGCAACTCAATTATATATTGACATTACAACTAGTTCGAAATTTGTATATATGGGTAATGAAGAATGGGATTTAAAAAATCGCCAGTCTTTAGATGAATGGGATAAAGATGGATCTGCATTTAACACTAAAGAAGATTTAGATGAAGAAGAAGTTGCAGCAGTAATCCCAGTAGATAGCTTTGATGATGATTTAGATTCAGATGAAGAAGAAATCGATGAAGAAGAAGTTGAAGTATCTATCGATGAAGAAGAAATCGATGAAGAAGATGCTGAAGACGAAGAAGAAATCGATGAAGAAGAAACTGTTGAATATGTTGAAGAAGATATCATTGATGATGATTATATGGATGAAGATAAATATAATGATTATATGGATAACTACGAAGACATGTACGACGAAGAATAAGATATATAATTTAAAGTAGAATCAGGATACTGTTTCTGCTTTTTTAATATAATTTCCCATAATTATAAACTATTTTTACAACATTGTTAGACTATAATAAAGATGTCTTAAGAAGGACAATGATTATTAGACTTAATAATCACGTCATATGTACTAACTCTCCCTTAAAACAAGGAACAGCCTTTATAAGGTTGTTCTTTGTTTTTAATAACACATAATGTATAATAAAAATAAAGATAAGGTGATTAATATGTATAAAATTGCATATGTTGAAGATGAAAAAAATTTAGCTAATTTAGTAGTTAAATATTTAATAAATGAAGGCTATGAAGTTACATTATTTAATACAGGAGAACAGGCTCTTAAAGAAATAGCTTCAGATTTTCATTTATGGATATTAGATATTATGCTTCCAGGTCATATAAATGGCTATGATTTAATTAAAATGGTTAGGAATAATAATGAAAATATGCCTGTAATTTTTACTTCAGCTAGAGACCAAGATATCGATAGAATTATGGGATTAGAATTAGGAAGTGATGACTATTTACCAAAACCTTATTCGTTAAGAGAATTAATGCTTAGAATAAAAAACATTTTAAATAGAACATATAAAAAAAGTATAGTAATGTCGGACTTTATTAATTATGAAAATTATAAAATAGATAAAGATAAAAGAGTAGTTTTTGAAAATAATGAAATAATTCCTTTAACTTCAAAAGAATATGATTTATTAATAATTTTACTTGAAAATAAAGGTAAAGCATTTAGTAGAGACCAAATATTAAATAATGTTTGGGGTAATGATTATTTTGGTAGTGATAGAGTTGTAGATGATTTGATGAGAAGATTAAGACAAAAAATGAGTGATTTAAAAGTTGAAACTATATATGGATATGGATATCGATTATTATGAGAATAAAAACAATAACAAGGCAACTTTTGATTTTATATTCAATTATCTTGATTGCTTCTTTCGTTTTAATAAGTACACTATTATTTTCAAGATTAAAAAATGTTTATAAAACAGAAACATACGATCGATTAATTTCTTACATCGATGGATCTAAGGATGTTTGGAGTAAAGGTAATCCGGTAACACTACAAACAAATGGTTTTAATTTTGCTGTTATTCAAGGATCTAAAGGTATTTTTTATGATTCAGTTACTTATATTAGTGATAATTATATAGATTTTATCAATGAGGATGAGATGAATGTCATTATTAAGACTTTTCGTCTTGAAGAAAAGAAAACAATAGAAGTAAAACATATAAGTGGAAGTTATATGTATATGGCTTATGAAGTGGATAGAATGGGTAATTTTATTATTATTATTACTGATTATGCATAT
>JAVBOS010000141.1:0-4948 GCA_031550255.1 Anaeroplasmataceae bacterium
TGTTAATTGTTTTAAATTTTTTTTCAAATGAAAGATATATAATCTAGAAAAATATATATATAATAACTCTGTAATTGAAGCTAGGATTATTACATTAATTTTTAAGTAATAAATATCAGCTAACAATAGGCTCAAATTTATAATAATTAAAATTAAGTTTTGAGTTATTGATAAAATAGATAATTTTAAAAAATCATCTTTATTTTTATATGTCCATATGTGATTATACCCTTTAAAAAAATAATAAAAACAAATTTTAAAAACAGCCGTTGATAATAGTAAAATAATAAAATTTTGAGTTATTTTTCCTAATACAAAATCATTATTTAAATATGTACAAAAAAAATAGATTAAAATAATACTAATAAAATCTAATGTCATAAATAATATTTTTTTTCTTTTCATAAAAATCTCCATTCTGAATTTGAATTAAATAAACAATATTATTAGTTATCCAGTTCAAAAAATATTTTAATAGTATTTTTTAATACTTTGCATACTTTTTAGCATACTCATGTTTTGTAACTTGTTTAGCTCTTGCAATAGCAAAATCATCATTTTCCAAGCTTTCAGTAAGTGTGCTGCCAGCTGCAATATAAGCACCATTGCCAATTGAAATTGGAGCAATTAAATTTGTATTGCACCCAATAAACACATTATCACCAATAATAGTTTTATTTTTATTAACACCATCATAATTAACTGTAACACATCCGCAGCCCCAATTAACATTGCTTCCACATTCTGTATCACCTATATAAGTTAAATGTGAAATTTTTGTTTCATTAGCAATTTTAGAATTTTTTAATTCAACAAAATTTCCTAATCTTATTTTATCTCCAAGTATAGTATGCATTCTTAAATGTGCAAAGGGTCCTACTGTTGTTTTACTTCCTATTTCACTATCGAAAACTGTAGAATGAACTACAGAGGAATTTGAACCAATAATAGAATTACTAATTTCAGAATTAGGTCCAACAACTGTCCCATTTTTAATGACTGTTTTACCATAAATGCAAGTATTAGGATAAATTGTTGTCCCTGATTCAATTTTAACATCTTTTGAAATTAACACTGTTTTAGGTGAAACAATATTAACACCATTTAACATATGCATTCTATTTATTTCATCTTGCAAATATGATTCAACAATTGATAAAGTATATAAATCATTTACTCCGATAAATTTATATGAATTATTATCACAATAGGCTGAAACATTCATATTTTTTGTTTTAGCTATTTCAATTATATCTGTTAGATAGTATTCTGATTTAGCATTATCATTTTTAACTTGGCTTAATAAATCAAATAAAATTGATGACTTAACACAGTAAAGCCCTGTATTAATTTCTTTAATTTCTTTGATTTCAAGTGTTGCTTCTTTTTCTTCAACAATACATTCAAGTGATCCTTTTTCATTCCTAACAATTCTTCCATAACTTGTAGGATCATCCATTATAGTTGATAATACAGTTATATCAAGATTGTTTTGCATGTGATATTCATATAAATTATTTAAAATCATTTCATCAACTAATGGCATGTCGCCACATAAAATAAATGTATTACCACTAACATCTTTTATGTTATTTTTAGCTTGTAAAACAGCATGTCCTGTTCCTAGTTGTTCACTTTGAGTAGCAAATGATACTCTTTCATTTAACATTTCTTCAAAAACTTCTTTTTTATGTCCAACAACAACAACTATTTCATCAATTTTAGTCTTAGTTAAGCTTGATATTATATACTCGATCATTGGAGTCTTTAAAAGCGGAAATGCACACTTAGGATTTTCAGTTTTCATCCTTGTACCTTTACCAGCTGCTAAAACAATTGCATAATCCATATTGTATATTCCTTTCTTTTATTCTAAATATTCTAAAGCCAATTCGTAGATACGACTAGCTATTTTTCTTTTTTTATGACGTATATATCTATCATTAATTATTTCAATAAAATCTTCGATAATAAGTTCTTTATTCTCAATTTTGCCAATTTCTTTAATTAAATGGCTATTATCATCATTATAAAATTTTATAATAGTTTCATCAATATTAAAATTATTATTAATTAAAACAGTATCAATCACATTTTTTCCTATTTCTTTTTCAATAGCATTTATGTGATCTGCTATTGAATAATTTGATGTTTCACCATTTTGTGTAAGCAAATTAGATATATATATTATTTTTGCAGTTGTCATTTGAAGTGCATTTCTTACTTCTGGAAATAAAAAATTAGAAATAAGTGATGAATATAAACTTCCTTGAGAAAAAACAATAATATCAGCATTTAAAATTTCAGTAACAACTTTTTTGTTAACAGAAATATTTTCATTTAAAGATACATGGTCAATTTTTTTATTAATAGTCATTTTACTTTGACCTATAATTGCTTCACCATCTTCATAATGACATTTTAATTCAACAACCTTTGAAGCAATTGGTAATACTTTACCATTTATGTGTAAAACAGTAGCTAATTCATCAATCGCTTTAATAAAATCTCCATTATTTGAATTATAAGACGCAGCCAATAATAAATTTCCAACTGTGTGTCCATCTAACTCAGAATCAACATTTTCAAATCTATAATTAAATATTTTATCGTGAAGTTCTTCTTCTGGTGACAACGCTAGTAAAACTCTTCTTATATCTCCAGGTGAAGGCATATTAAAAATTTCCCTTAATTTACCAGTACTTCCACCATCATCAGTTACATTTACAACAGCAGCAATATCCATAGGTAATTTTTTTAATCCTCTTAATAAATTTGACAAACCATGTCCTCCACCAAAACATAGGACTTTAGGATTTCTTTCTCTATTACTTCTATTTGGACTTTTCTTTTTACTAAGTGTTGATTTAGTTATATCACGATGAAATACATCAACTTCATATCTTTTTTCAAAATACTTTTTTAAATACTCAACAACAAAAACACTTCTATGCTGTCCACCAGAACAAGCAACACCTATTAATAAAATATCACCTTTAAAATGTTCCAAACTACTTTCAATTGTAAAAATTATTGAGTCTAAAAATTTCTGACTTGTTTCATTTTCTAAAATATAATCCCATATGATTTTATCTTTACCGGTAAATGGTCTTAACTTTTCATCCCAATAAGGATTTTTCAAAAATCTTGCGTCATAAAATATATTAAAATCTTCAATTTCTTTTCCATATTTATATCCAAATGAAACTAATCTTAATTTCATATCTATCACCTCAAAGATTTTAATTTTAAAACACTATTGTAAAGAAGTTATTAATTTAACAAACTCTTCAATATACTTATCAACTAATTCAGATGTTTTTGCACAACATGACACGCGAACCAAATTTTCAGTTCCACTCGCTCGCACTATTACAAGACCTTCATTTCCTAAAAATGAATTTACTTCTTTTACTTTATTGACAACTTCATCTTTTTTCGCGACAGTTTTATCAAAAACTTTTAAATTTACCATTCTATCTGGATAAATAACAATATCTTTTGTTAAATCTGCTAAAGTCATTTTAGAATCTAACAAAATACTTAACAAAAACAATGAGGATAAAATACCGTCACCAGTTTCTAATAGATCCAAAATTATGAAATGACCAGAATTTTCTCCACCAATTGAATAGTTATTTTTAATCATTTCTTCAAGAACATTTCTATCTCCAACATCAGTTAAAACTGTTTTGATACCATTTTTTGTTAAAGAATTAATTATTCCAATATTGCTCATTTTAGTTAAAACAAGTGTATCTGATTTTAAAATACACTTAGATTTTAAGTACTTTGCAATAACATATAATATTTCATCACCTGAATATATTTTTCCTGTACTATCAGAGATAAGCAATCTGTCTCCATCACCATCAAAACTAAAACCAATATCTGAATTTGTTTCAATAACGAAATTAGAAATGTTTGAAGTAACAGTAGCTCCGACTTCTTTATTAATATTCTTGCCATCAGGTTTATCAGCCGTAACTTTTAAACAATTAGTAATTGATGAATAAATAGAAGTAGCAATTTCGCTAGTTGAACCATTTGCGCAATCAAGTGCAATTTTTAAATTAGTCTTTTGCGCTATTTTTAGTAAAAATTCTTTATATAAAAATACAGGTTCATTTGAGATAATTTCTCTAGCATTGTATGTTTGATATTCATAAATTGGATTATCAATTTTTGATTCTACTAATTCTTCTAAATCATCATTTAATTTTCTACCAGCAAAAAATATTTTTATTCCATTATCGTAGTATGGATTGTGACTAGCTGTGATCATAACTCCAATTATATTTTTTATTTTAGAGTAGTAACAAAGTCCTGGAGTAGTGATTACACCAGCGTTTATTACATTGATATTCATTGATAATGCTCCAGCCGATATTGCATTATATAACATATCATTCGATAACCTTGTATCATATCCGATTACAACTTCATTACATTTCAAAATAGATATAGCTTGACCTACTTTGAAAGCTAAATCAACGGTTAATGTTTTATTAACTTCTCCTCTAATTCCGTCAGTACCAAAATATTTTCCCATATTTTTTATTTCCTATCTATAGTTTGAGTCATTTTTAAGTAACGATGCAGCATCTTCATCAACGAAAATTGTACAATCAGGATGATTTTTTAAGATACTAGCAGGATAATTAATATCAACACTTCCTTCAACTAATTGCTTTATAGCTTGCGCTTTATTTTTACCTGTAGCTATTAAAACAATTTTTTTAGTTTTCATAATTGACTTTAATCCCATGGTTATAGCATGTGTTGGTACTTCTTCTATAGATTTAAAAAATCTAGCATTATCTTGTCTTGTTTGATTAGTTAATTCTACAATATGTGTCAATGAATCAAAACTTGTTTTTGGTTCATTGAATGCTATATGTGAATTGCTCCCTATACCAAGTATTTGTAAATCTATCCCACCAATCAT
>JAVBOS010000033.1:0-3293 GCA_031550255.1 Anaeroplasmataceae bacterium
ATAAAACTAATAATAATACTTAATGGTCTAAAACCAACTCTATTATTTTGGGTATTTGCTTTAATATCTTTAATTATCTCATTTGTTTTCGAATCTTGAGAAAATAGTATTTTTTCTTTTTTTTCTCCAACTGGAGAACCAAATATAGGAATGTAGTTTTCTACACATTTAATTCCATTTGAATAATCCAAACTTAATTTTTTCCTTTTTAGAATTCTCTTTATTTCACCCAAAGATCCACCATAAGAAGAACCATAAGTTACTAAGGCAATAATTCTTTTACTTGTAATATTTGCTTTTTTTAAAAACTTACTGACAATTATCGGTGATTCATAAGCATATGCTGGAAAAAGAATAATTAGTACATCTTCATTTATTTCATAAATATTTCTATTAACTAAATTAGCGATTGAATAAATTCTTGAATCATCTAATTTTTCATTAATAAGTCTAGCGCAATGTAATGTATTACCAGTACCACTAAAATAATAAATCCCATACTTCATGTAAAATCCTCCAAAACTTAATAAAACATAAAACTATTTTTTATAGTTATATTATATCATTTAAATAAAATTTTTAATATTGAATGTTTTATGTTAAGATATAATAAAAGATATATTGGAGATAATTAAAATATGCATGATGATTATACAAAAATTAATTCACTTACAGTAGATAAATGGGTTGAAGAAGGTTGGCAGTGGGGAAAACCTATAACTCATGAAGAATTTATAAATGCTAAAAATGGAGATTGGGAAGTGTTTTTAACACCAACTAAACCTGTACCTAGAAATTGGTTTTTAAAATTTAATAATTTAAAAATATTAGGCTTAGCTAGTGGAGGAGCCCAGCAGATGCCTATTTTTAGTGCCTTAGGTGCTAAATGCACTGTATTAGATTATTCACAAAAGCAATTAGATTCAGAAGAAGCTATGGCTATAAAAGAAGGATATAATATAGAGTTGGTTAAAGCTGATATGTCTAAGAAATTGCCATTTGATGATGAAACATTTGATTTAATTTTTCATCCAGTTTCCAATTGTTATGTTGAAGATGTTTATCACGTTTGGAGAGAATGCTATAGAGTTTTAAAAAAAGGTGGAGTAATATTATCAGGTGTCGATAATGGTTTAAACTATGCGTTCAATGAGGAAGAAACAACTCTAGACAAACCATTACCATTTAATCCATTAAAAGATAAAGAACTTTATGAAGAATCGATTAAAAGTAATTCTGGTATCCAATTTTCTCATACAATTGATGAGCAAATTGGTGGTCAATTAAAAGCTGGTTTTGTTTTAATTGATATTTTTGGAGATACAAATGGTCAAGGAATATTACATGAACATAATATTGATACATTTTGGGCTATTAGAAGCATAAAAAAATAAAGATTTTTGATTGAAAAAGTTGAAAAAGGCAAATTTGTTTGTCTTTTTTTATATACTTATAGATTAATAGATATATCTAATATTTTTAAATTGTGATATCATATAATAAAGGATGTGATTTTATGCGCAAGACAAAAATTATTTGTACTTTAGGTCCTGCCGTTGATAGTGACGAACTAATTCGTGAAATGATACTAAATGGTCTAGATTGTGCCAGATTAAATTTTTCACATGGCGATCATGAAAGTCAAAAAGTAAGAATAGATAGAGTAAAAAGAGTTAGAACAGAATTAAATAAACCAATTCCTTTACTACTTGATACAAAAGGACCAGAAATTAGATTAAGAGATTTTAAAAATGGTTCTGTAATGCTAGTAAAAGACCAATTGTTTACCTTAACGGATAATATGGATGAACTTGGCGATGAAACTCATATAGGATTAACATATCCAGATTTATCGTTATTTGTTAAAGTGGGAACACAAATATTAATAGATGACGGAAAAATCGAATTAAAGGTTGTTAAAATCGAAAATAAAAATCTCGTGTGTAAGGTTTTAAATAGCGGAAAAGTTAGCAATCACAAGAGTATTAACATTCCTAATGTAATTGTTGATATGCCATATTTAAGTGAAGTTGATAAAAGAGATATTATTTTTGGAATCGAACAATGCGTTGATTTTATAGCAGCTTCATTTGTTAGAAGAAGACAGGATGTTATTGATTTAAAAGAGTTATTGAAAAAACATGACACTTCAGGAAAAATAAAAATTATTGCTAAAATTGAAAATACTGAAGGCGTAAAAAATATGGAAGACATTATTGCCGAAGCAGATGGAGTAATGGTTGCTCGTGGGGATTTAGGAGTTGAAGTTCCTTTTAAAATGTTGCCTTCACTTCAAAAGGAAATGATTAGTAAATGTTATAAAGCAGGAAAAATAGTTGTAACTGCAACACAAATGTTAGATTCAATGCAAACGAATCCAAGACCAACTCGCGCCGAAGTTAGTGACGTAGCCAATGCTATTTATGATAGAACAACAGCTATAATGTTAAGTGGTGAATCAGCAGCAGGACAATATCCAGTTGAAAGTGTTAAGACGATGAAAGATATTGCTGAATACACAGAACAAGATATTGATTATGAAAAGAGATTTTATCGTCATAGTTTAAGTTTAGGAAATGATTTTGTTAGTGCAATTTCATCTTCAGCAGTAAATGCTTCATTTCAAATTGATGCTAAAGCAATCATTTGTGTAACGCAAAATGGAACAACAGCATTAAAGTTGTCGGCATATCATCCAAAATGTCCAATAATTTCTGTGACAGTAAATGAAAAAGCATGTAGACAATTAAATCTAGCATGGAATGTTTATCCTATTTATGCTCAAGCAAAAACAAACACCGATGAATTATTCTTATATGCTATTGAAAAAGCCCTTGAAACAGGTTTAGTCCAAAAAGGTGATAAAGTCATTATTACAGGTGGATCTGCTATTGGCGACACTGGAACTGACATGTTTAAATTACATATTATTTAAAAAGCCTTTTTGGCTTTTTTTCTTTTTATATTACTAATTCCCATTCATTTTTTCTTTTTCTTCATATATTAAAGTGTAATCAGATAGATTACAATTTTTTAGGAAGGAGAATAATTAATGGCTTGTAAAAAGCTTGAAAAAGATGAATTCTTTGTATGCAACACGCTATTTAAAGTTTTTTTAAATGAAGTTGCAGAAGATGTATATGATTTAGTTTGTACACCTTGCAATAACCCAACATCAATATTTTGTTGTTGCCGAATTACAAAAAGAGAAAATTGCTGTAATAATATGACATACTTCCAATCATTCATTAACACAGACCCAGTTGAAATAATTCAAGATTGTGATTTAGATA
>JAVBOS010000100.1:0-6931 GCA_031550255.1 Anaeroplasmataceae bacterium
AGTTAATAATGATGCTTTAGTAGCAAAATTAACTGAAACAGAAATCAAATCATTTGAAGATACATATAAAGCTGATATTAAATCTTTCAAATCTGGTTCACAAAAGGACATGGGACAAGAAAATTATTTATTATCTACATATGGATACAGTACTAAAGAAGATGTAATTAAATACTCTTTAAAGGCAAATGCACTAAAAGCTTATGCTAGTAAAGATTTAGGAAAAATTTATGATTCAAATCAACAATTCCTTGAAAACAATACAATTTTTAATGTATTTTCTGAATTTACTAAAAATTATTATCAAAACTATTTTAGTCTAAATATACAACATATTTTAATTACAATTGACCCTGATAATGATGGTAATCCTAATGATCCTAATAAATTCATGGATACTTTAACTGATTCTCAAAAATCAGAATTTAAATCAAATATTACTTCTTTGGCGAAAGCAATAGTAGCTGAAGCTGATTCAATTACTGCTCCTACACTTACAGCATTACAATATATTGTCGATGCATACAATTTAGGAAAACCAATTTATTCTATTGATTCAACTGGAAATACTACTTGGGATCAATTTAAATGGAATTATAATATATCATTAGTAGCCGAAGACTTAAATACAATTGATAACACTTCTGCTTCTACTTATGTTACAACATTCTCACAAAGAGTAAAAGAACTATATAATACATTGAAAAATTCTTCTTTTGATACTGAAGAGGGATATCTAGAACATGTTGGCAACACATCATTAGAATTAGATGATTTAGCTTATACAAACTATGGATACCATATTTTAAATGTATCTGATATTACTAATAATAATTCTGCAAAATTTACATTCACTGATGATACAAAATTAGCAAGTGATGATCTTTATAAAAGATATGAACATATCGGTGTAACTGTAGATAAAAAAGATATTGATAAAGATAACGATGACATCATTATTTATACAAATGGATACAGTTCTAATGATTATCCGTCTGTAAATCAATTATTTATTTATTATTATGAAAAACAATCATCTGATGTAAATTCATTCAAATCAAGTATCGAATCTGCTATTTCTAAAGTATTTGATCTATATTTAGCAAGATTTAATGAATCTACTTTCCAAGATTATAGATTGCATAAAAAATTAGGCACATTAACATTTACTGATAATAATTTATCTGCAAAATATAATGAATATCTTGCAATTCAAGAAAGAGCAATGGATAATTATGCCGATACTACAAGTGATTTTTATAACTTTAGCGGATGGTTTAATGCTGATTGGAATAAATAATAAAAAAAGGGTATGCAAATGCATATCCTTATTTTTTTGCCTTATAAAATTTAACCCTATCTAAAACATTTATCGGTTCAGAGAATGTTCCTTCTTTAACTTTTTCCATCTCATCAGCCAAAACTACAAATTTTGAATCTATAGTGTCAACGTACCACAACAATAATGCTTCAGATGTCATTGGTTTTTTTACTGACCCAAATGTTGGTTGTCCATGATGCGAAATAATAATGTGTTGTAATAGCATTGCCTCTTCAGTATTTTCATATGATAATTCCTTAGCCATGCTATTCACCATTTGACTTCCAATAACTAAATGTCCTAGCAATTGTCCATTATTTGTATATTCAGAATTTTCTACTCCTGAGAATTCAATAATTTTCCCTAAATCATGTAAAATAGCACCAGCATATAAATAATCCTTATTTAAAAATGGATATATTTCAACAAAACTATCAATAATCTTTAACATGCCTATTGTATGAAAAGCTAGACCACCAACATATGCATGATGTAATTTAGTTGCTGCCGGATAAACGAAAAATGATTCTTTATTTTTATCAACTAGATTCTTTGTAATATCATAAATTATTTTATTTTCAATCTTTTGGATATATGAATATACTCTATCTTCTAATAACTGTATATCATTAGGTGCTGATGCATAAAATTTACGATATACTAAATCTAACTCTTTGTAATTTAAAGTTTTCAAATCACTTAATTCAAGAACATATGCAGTATTTCGTTCAGAATTAACTTTAAATGCGATTTTAAATTTATATACATAATTAATCACAATACTACTTTGAATAGATAATTCAGCCTTTAGATTCATTTTTTCGCCATCTTCAGCAGTGACAAGAATATTTATCATCCCGTCACTATAATTTATACCATTTACTTTCGCATACAATTCTTTTAATTCCGTATTTTGCTGCATACTACACTTCCTTTTTATATAAATAAACCCCTGGTTTATTTATTATTATTGTATTTATTATATCATTTTTTATTAATCTTCCATCAAAAATTTCAGTAATTGTAAAATCAAGTTTTCTACTTTCTTCTTGATAATCATTTTTTACAATTAAAATATAAATATTTTCAATACTATTTATTCTAAATACTATAGATGAATCATTTTTTTCAATAACAGAAATATTTTCAACGATTTGTTGTTTATTAGTAAATCTAAACTCTTTTATTTCTTTTCTTAGTTTTATAAGATCCTTTAAAACTAATACCAATTCAATATTATCATCACGTCTTGACCAATCAATTTGATTAATTTCATCATCGATATTATAAGAATTTTCAATACCCTTTTTTGTTCTTAAAAACTCTTGTCCTGCGTGGATAAATGGAACTCCTTGACTCAATAAGACTATTCCTAATGATAAAGCTTGATAATCAATTCTAGTTTTTTCAGTTAACCAAGGATTAATTTTTTTAGTATAATCATAAAATGTATAATTATCATGACATTCAACATAATTAATTGTTAAGTTAGGATTGTCAAATAAATAGTTATCAATGCAACTGCCTGTTATTAAAGCAATCAACTCATGAATATTATGTTTTCCGCCATTTACATAACCTAAAGTATGATTCCATTGGTTTCCTCTCATAGCATCTCTAAATTTATCATTAAAGAAACCTATTTCTGACAATGCTTTTGTATTACTCATACAAGCTCTTTGTGATTCAGGTAAAGAGTTAGGCATATTCCATCCTTCTCCATAACAAATCATGGTTGAATCAATATCCTTTAAAGTTTTATACACTTGATTCATAGTCTCAATATCTAGAAGACCCATCAAATCAAATCTAAAACCACTTATGTTATAGTTTTTTGTCCAAAAAACTAAAGAATCTATAATAAACTTTCTAGCCATTTTTCTTTCAGTAGCAAGATCATTTCCACAACCACTAACATTAGTAAGTAATTCATTTTGATCAACTCTATAAAAATATCCTGGAACTAATTTGTCAAAAGGAAATTCTTCTATTTTATAAACATGATTAAAAACAACGTCCATTACAACACGAATATTATTAGCATGAGCACTATCAATTAAATAACATAACTCATTTATTCTTGAATAAGGATCGTTAGGATTTTTCGCATATGATCCTTCTGGAACATTATATTGTTCTGGGTTATAGCCCCAATTGTATTCATTTGTTTGATTTAATTCATCTACTCCACCAAAATCAAAAATTGGTAATAGTTGTAAATGTGTTATCCCTAAATATTCTAAATACGATAGTCCCGTCGGTAACCCGTTACTGCCTGGATGATTTTCAGCCATTCCGATATATTTTCCTCTGTGTACTGCTCTACTAGTTGGAGAAATAGAAAAATCTCTTACAGACGCTTCATATATAATTGCATCTACCGGATTGCCTGAAAAAGATGGTTTTTCTTTCATAAATTTATATTTTTTATCTAAATTTATAACATAGTTATAATAACCATTTGCATCACTACTTATCCCGTATGGATCATTAATTGTTTCAAATTGATCATTTACACGAATATTATAACGATATTTAAAACATTCCAAATCTTCATTTAATGTTATCTCCCATACTCCATGATCCGTATATGTCAAATCATAAAATCCTATTTGATTTGTTGGTGAAATAAGTTCAATTTCAACTTCTTTAGCTACAGGTGTCCATAATTTAAAAGTTGTTTTTTCTTTTGAATATGTAAAGCCTAAATCATTTCCTTCATAAGCATACATCATTTCAAATAGCGCCGTTCTTACTATCTTACCAGATCGTAAGCGACTTCTATTTTGGCTTTCATCGTAAATTGTATAATCTTTATTAAGTTTTACATATTCTTTTATAATACAGTTGTATTTAAAATCTTTACCAATATCTTCAATACTTTCGATATACAGTTCCTCTGAATCAGTATCTCTAACCAAACAAAATGTTTTTTGTCTCATACATAATTGTTTATTAATAATTATTGTTATCCTATTAAACGCATCTAAATAAGAATTAAAATCATTTCGCATAAAAATCACCTATTCATTCAATAAACCATTATCTATTACAAAATTTTTTATAACATTATAATCGTTTTCCAAATCATTAATCAAAATTTCATATTTGATTCTTTCTATAATATTGCCAATCCATTTGGCATTCATATTATTTGTCATCATTATAATATCTTGTCCCTTAAAAGCTAAATCACAAGTTTTTTTAATTGGTAAATTATTATAATTATGAGTTATTACATCTTCTATATTGTTACTAAAATGTAACAAGTAATTAACTTTATTAGCATATTTACATATTTCTAAACCATATGAATAAAGTATAAGTTTATTAAAATTTCCATCTTCTGTCACTAAACTAAGTTCAATAATCTTCTTTATTTTAGTATAATTATCTTTTGTAAAATTATAATCCACAGGAATACTATCATTTAATCTAAAACAAAGTGCATAAAACAATATAATATCATCTATAATTAAATTGTTTGTTACAATATGCTTTATTCCCTTTTCTAAACCTTTTATGTAATTAATTACATTACTGTCAGATATGGCTTTAAAAGCTTTTAAACTGTGTTTATTTCTTATTATTTTATATATTTCTTGCATTAACCTTTGATTTGATAAATTTATAATAAGATTGGCATTTAAATTAATTCCATCTAATGTTTTCTTATCAATATCAAATCCAAGTTTTGAAACAAAGTAAAAACATCTTAGAATTCTTAATGAATCTTCATCAAATCGTTTATTTGCATCGCCAATAGCTCTAATAACTTTATTATTTAAGTCTTCAAGTCCATTAAACTTATCGATTATATTTTCATTAATATCCATAGCTAACGCATTTATAGTAAAATCTCTTCTTACCAAATCTTCTTCTAATGTTTTAGCAACTCCTACTACTGGATGTCTATGATTTGTATACTCAATATCTTTCCTAAACGTAGTTACTTCATACTTGTATTCATTTAAAATTATAGTGATACTATTATATTTAATACCATCTAAATTAGTTTTATCAAATATTCTTTGAATATCACTTGGAAGAGCACTTGTAGTAATATCTATATCATGAATTGGTAATTCTAGAATTTTATCTCTAACTACTCCGCCAACAAAATAGGCTTCAAAACCATTTTCTATTAATTTTTTTAAAATTTCTTTTCCATATAAAAAATAGTTCATTAGTTACATTCCTTTTCTCTTCAATAATATATTATATCATAAAAAGAAAAAAGTTGTGTAATACAACTTTCCCTAGTCTAATAAAAATATTCCAATTCCAATTCCATTTGGCCCTATATGGCATCCAACAACTGGAGTACATGGGGCAGACATTATTTCTTCAATACCACATATTTCTTTTAAAGAATCCCTTAAATATTGTTCTAATGAATCACCAGTTAATGCTATATATGCAAAGTACTTATGACCTTTAGTATATTCATTTAGACGTTCGCAAACGCCTTCTAAAGCTTTTTTAGTTGTTCTGATCTTTTCTACTGCTTGAATAGTTCCATCTTCCTGAACCTCTAATATCGGTTTAATTTTTAGATATTTTCCAATAAAACCTGCAGCGCCAGATAATCTACCATTTTTAACTAGATAATCTAATGAGTCTACAGCAAACATTATTTTATTGTTATCTCTCATATGTTCAAGTTGTTTAATTATTTGTTCTGTTGTTTTGTTTTCTTCAATCATTTTTGCAGCTGTAAGCGCAAAATATCCTTCAGAAAAACAAACTGTTTTTGAATCAAATGGAATTATTTTTACTCTATCTTCCATCATTGATGCACATTGAAAAACGCCATTATAAGTACCGCTTAGTTTAGCTGATAATGTGATTACAATTATTTCATCATATCCTTGAATTACTAAATCATCGAAGAACTCCATTAATTCTCCAACTGAAGGTTGAGTAGTTTTAGGTATATAATCTGGATTAGCAATTAAAAAATCATAAAATTCTTTTGCCTTAATGTCTTCACCATCTTTGCAAAGTTCGCCATTAATGTCAATTTTTATTCTAATTGTTCTAATATCATGTGGATGTTCATAATAATCTAGACACCCTGTTGAAGTATCAACCACAATTCTCTTACTCATCTACATCACCCTAGGTGTAATTATATCATATTTATTGATAAAGTAAAATAATTATATAGTAAATGTGTTATAATGAAATTGGTGATTTTATGAAGTTTATTAAAGAAACTATAATTAATGAAATAATTATTAATAAATCAAGATTCATTACGAATATTTTTCGAGTTAATAGCTTAGAAGAAATTAATCAAATATTAACTGCCACTAAAAAAAAATATTATGATGCTACTCATAATTGTTATGCCTATATATTGGGTGATAATCAAGAAATACAAAAATGTAGCGATGATGGAGAACCTTCTAAAACAGCAGGGTATCCAATGTTAGATGTTTTAAAGAAAAAAGAATTAACTAATGTACTAGCAATAGTCACGAGATATTATGGTGGAGTTATGCTTGGTGCCGGAGGTTTAGTAAGAGCATATTCAAATTCTGTTAGTGACGCAATAAAAAATACTAAATTTTATACATTAAAAGAATTAAATATATATTCAGTAAC
>JAVBOS010000045.1:0-3113 GCA_031550255.1 Anaeroplasmataceae bacterium
ATAAGTTAAATACTTAGAAGCATATAACTTATCCGTATCATTTAAAACACTATATTTAACCATCGTTTTATTTGTATGACTAGATAATATAATACCTATAGTAGGATTATGATATATTTCTTTTATTTCTCCATCATAATATCTTCGGTAAAAATCTATTTGTCCGATAGCTTCATAGTTAAGTTCACTTGTTTTTAACTCAATTAAGACAAAACAATTAGGTATATAATTAAAGAATACTAAATCTATATAATAATTCTTATTTTCTACTATTATTCTTTTTTGTCTACTTACAAAACTAAATCCTTTCCTAATTCCATTAAAAACTTCTCAATATTATTTATAATAGCTTCTTCTAAATCACTTTCAACCATTTTATGTTCTATAGGTATATCCATTGCTACTAAATAATCTTCTTTAATAAATTCTTTTATATTAAATTCTTCACCTAAACGTATTTGATTAGCTTCATTTGATATATCTTCTTTACTTAACAATGTTCTTTCGTAGTAAAGTGTATTTATATTTCTTTCTAATTGCCTAGTACTCTACATATTTTTAATAATTTCATTAATATAGAATTCTCTAGCTTTTTCTTTTTCTACCCTCATAATAATTCTATAATGTGTCCAACTCAATTGCCACTGCACCGCGGCGGCAATTGGATATAAATTATAGAATAATCTAAATCTTTCTAGATTTGCTTTACTATATCCACCACCAAATTCTTCGGTTAATTTAATAGATAATTCTTTAATAAGTTTTTCGCCATAATTAGCTCTAGAATTACCATTTTGTTTTTCTACTATTAATCTACCTAAATTCCAATATGTTTTTACTAACTCATTATTAATAGCTTTATAACTATTTATTTTCCCTTCTTTTATTATATTTTGTGCTTCTAGTAATGTTTTTGTATCTAATATTTCTTTTTCCATATTTTCACCTCTAATTAATGATAGAAGTTTTATTTATTCTTTACTAAAAAAATGTTTATAAATGTATTTCTACACTCATAAACATTTTATTATTATAATAAAGGGTTACACTCTAATAAAAGCCTTTATCCATTCTTTAAATATGTACCAAAATGATGGTATATTATTATCAATAAGAGAATTGATGCTTTCTTTATTTATGCTATCACCTTTTAAACCTTCAAAAATTTGTCCTTTAGCAGAAGTATGTCCAAAAGAAATCATTCCTATTGTCTCATCACCAACTGCAACATATTTAGCTATACTTAGTCCTCCAACTGAAAATAGCCCTAATGAAAAAGCTCCAATACTAAAAACACCAATAGAAATTGCTCCAATTGATATTATACCAACAGAGATTGCTCCCAGCGATAAGATACCTAAAGACCAAACAGCAAGACTTATTAAACCTAAACTTAATAATCCAAATGATAATAATCCCCAGCTTAAAAGACCGACTGAAATAAATCCACTAGAAATCATTCCAACCGAAATGAAGCCTTTAGCTTTATAAAATCCCGACCCAACATTAATATGAACTAAAGGAATCCCCAAAACTTGTTTATTGCTTTTGTACTCATAATGAAATCTTTTTGATGTAGATATATTATTAATTACAGGTTGTTCATTTAAAATATCATCTCGTAGTAAATAATCGCAAGAGACATCAAGTGTTTTTGCTAGTAAAACAATTTTTTCCATTTCTGGATAAGCTATATCGCTTTCCCATCTTGAGACACTTTGTCTTGTCACACCCATCAATTCCGCTAATTGTTCTTGTGTTAAATTTTGTTTTTTTCTTGCTAAATTTATTTTATTTCCAGTAGTCATAATTGACCTCCTTATGTGATGAGTATATTTTAAATTGTTTAGGTGGTGTTTAATATAAATTTTAAATTTCTATATGTAACATTTGAAGCGCTTTTTTTCATTTTAACATATTAAAAATAAAAAAACACCCATTAATAGGTGTTAAATTTCATCTGGAGCCACAAAACGGAATCGAACCGTCATCCTATGCTTGGCAAGCACATGTACTAACCGTTGTACTATTGCGGCATTTTTTTGTAATAATATTATAACACAAGTATATAATATTTCAAGATTATTTAATCAATATTTTATATAATTTTAGGTCTTTACAAAATAAATAAAAGTGGTAAAATATAATTAATGATAATAATTATCACTAAGGAGGAATTTTAATATGGAATTAAAAGGATCAAAAACAGAAAAAAATCTATGGACAGCATTTGCTGGTGAATCACAAGCAAGAAATAAATATAGTTATTTTGCTTCAGCTGCTAAAAAAGAAGGATATGAACAAATAGCTGCTATTTTTGAAGCTACTGCTAATAATGAAAAAGAACATGCTAAACTTTGGTTTAAAGCATTAGGTGAATTAGGAACGACAACTGTAAACTTATTACATGCTGCTCAAGGTGAAAATGATGAGTGGACTAGTATGTATGCACAATTTGCTAAAGAAGCTGAAGAAGAAGGATTTACTAAATTAGCTTATCAATTTAAAGCGGTTGCTGCTATAGAAAAAACTCATGAAGAAAGATATCGTCAATTATTAAAAAATATTGAAGATAAAAAAGTTTTTGAAAAAGACAGTGAATTAACAGTTTGGGAATGCCGTAATTGTGGACATTTACATGTAGGACGCAAGGCTCCAGGTGTTTGTCCTGTGTGTGCACACGAACAAAGCTTCTTTGAAGTTAGAAACGAAAATTATTAAAATTAAAACCACTTATGTGGTTTTTTTTTATATTATAATGTATAATATAATTTAAATAAGAGGTGATTTTATGGATAAACAATTATTTATAAATAATAGAAAAAAGATAGTTGAATTAATGGAAGACAACAGTATGTTTGTAGTTTTTTCTTTACCGTGTGCTGAAATGAAATTTGTTGTTAATAAAAATTATTATTATGTTACAGGTGATGATCAAGTTGATGATATTTTTGTATTAACTAAAAATAATGGAAGTGTATCAGAAAGAATTTTCATAAAAGAATATGATGAAATGTTTGCAAAATGGAATGGTCATACTTATAGTGTTGAAGAAGTAAAAAATAAGACGGGAATTGAAAACATTTCATATTTAGATAAATTTGAAAGTTTTT
>JAVBOS010000044.1:0-2990 GCA_031550255.1 Anaeroplasmataceae bacterium
AACAGTTGGTTTATTAACTTGTATGATGCAATCAGGATTATTTGTTCCTTGTAAAGAAAATTCAAAGTTAGCTGTTTTTGATAATGTTTTTGTAGATATTGGCGATGAACAGTCAATTGAGCAATCTTTATCAACATTTTCTTCACATATGACAAAAGTAATTAACATTGTTAATAATTTAACTTTAAATAGTTTAGTATTACTAGATGAATTAGGAAGTGGAACAGATCCAAAAGAAGGAAGTTCTTTAGCAATCAGTATTATTGAATTTTTAAAAAACAGAGGAGCAAGAAGTATAATTACTACGCATTACACTGATTTAAAATCATATGCCTTTAATAATAAAGATATTTGTAATGCTTCAGTAGAATTCAATATCGAAACACTTGAGCCAACATACAAACTATTAATGGGTATACCTGGACGTAGTAATGCTATAGAAATTTCAAAAAGATTAGGTCTTGATTTAAGAATTATTGAGGATGCTAAAAAGCGTTTAGAAGAAAATTCTAGTGATGTTCAAGGATTAATGAATAGACTTGATGATGAAACAGTTAAAATGAGTAATATTAAAGATACTTTAGAGCATAAAATTAGTGAATACAACCAATTAACTGCCGAAGTAGAAAAAATTAAATTAACTCTTCAAAATGAACACGATAAAATAATTAAAAAAGCACATTTAGAAGCTAAGCAAATTATTGAAGAAGCAAAAGATAATGTTACTAATCTTTTTAAAGAAATTGATGATTTAAGAAAAAGAGCTGATTATAAAGATCATGAATTAGCAGACTTAAAATACTTAGCTCGTAATTTAGATCCAAAACAAAATGATAATCAAATTTTTGATTATACTTACAAGATTGGTGAACACGTTTATATTAAAAGCTATGACAAAACTGGTGTTATTACCAAAATAAAGAAAGATAAATATGAAGTAAGCATTGGAAGCTTTACTTTTACTTTTAGTAAAGAAGAAATGTCTCCAACTAACAAACCTGCAGCTGCTAAGGTTCAAAAGAAAAAACCTGTTGGAACAAATCCTGTAAATAATGCTTCATATCGCTGTGACTTGAGAGGTTATAGATATGAAGAGGTTTCTAGTGCTTTAGATAAATTTATTGATCAAGCATATATGGCCAATTCTGGTATAATTCAAATAATTCATGGTTTTGGTACAGGTGCAGTTAGAAATGCAGTAAATGAGTATTTAAAAACATCACCTTATGTAAAAAGTTACCGCTATGGAGCTGAAGGCGAAGGTTTAAATGGAGTTACGGTTGTATATCTTAAATAAAAGGGAGATATAATGGTAATTGAATATAATGACAATACGAATATGAATAAAGGCTTCAGTTTAATACTTTTTTATGCAGCCTTTAATAGTAATTGTACTGTAAATAAGGAAATGCTTGAAAGAATTAGTGTTGAATTTAATAATATTACATTTTATAAAGTAAATACAACATCTTATTACCGAGTTAAACAAGATTTTGGGGTTATGAGAATTCCGTCATATGTATTGTTAAATGATGGAAAAGAAGTAGGAAGAATTACTGGTAATACTAGTAGTCAAGTTTTAAAAACATTTTTAAGAAAAAATACTTATTGAGGTAGTTATGAAAGCAGTAATAGTAGTAGATGAATTTGTTAATATTACAAATATCAGCAAAAGTGATACGTTTTTCATTGGTGTTGAACGAGGGTGTCTTAATTTAATCAATAATTCTATAAAAATTGATATTTCTATTGGTGATTTTGATTCTGTTAATGAAAAAGAAACTAATTTAATAACTAAAAACTCTAAAAAGTTGATTAAACTATCTAGTTCAAAAGATTATAGTGATACTTTTGAAGCTGTAAAAATCGCTTATGATAATTTTAATGATGTAGTTATATATGGTGGAATTCAAGGAAATAGAATCGAACATTTTATTGCTAATTTATCATTATTCAAAAAGTATCCAATGTTAAAACTAATTGATGACAATTCATTTATCTATTCTACAAAAAAAGACTTAGTAGTAGACAAAAATGGTTATACGTATATAAGTTTCTTTGCCATTGAAAATATAAAAGAACTAAATTTAAAAGATTTTAAATATGAATTAAAAGACTATAATTTAAATTGTTATGACCCAATATGCTTAAGTAATGAAATACTTGAAACTGGAAAAATATCATTTTTTGAAGGTCATTTATTAATAATACAATCAAAATAATTAATTAAACTTCTAATTTTAGAAGTTTTTTTATTGAAAAATAGTAAATATTTGTTATAATATGTTTGTAAATCATACAGGGGAGCTAGTATACTGGCTGAGAGGAAGTTTTGAACTTCGACCCTTAACCTGATCTAGGTAATGCTAGCGTAGGGACGAAAACAAAGATTGTTTTTATCTTTATTAATGCATGTCCTAAGGGACATTTTTTATTTTAAAGGAGGACATATGAAAAATAACGATTTACTTAAATTAACAGAATCATCAATATTAGTAGCTTTAGCTATCGTAATTGACTGGGCTATGAAAGAAGTATTTTTACCACTTTCGATGCCTGCAGGAGGTCATGTTTCAATAGCAACCTTATTTTTAATCTTTATTGGTTTTAGAAATGGAAAAAATTACGGTTTTATTGGCTGTATAGTCTTTGCTATTGTTAATTGGTTGCTAGATGGAAGGGTAACAAATATTTGGTCAATCTTTTTAGATTATATTATAGCTTTTGGAATATTTGGTATTAGTGGTTTTTTTAAAAATGTTATAAAAGAGAATAAACAATTACTTTTTATAGCAATTTTCTTTGTTTGTACAACAATCAGATTTATTTCATCAACAATATCCGGAATAATTGCTTTTGATACACCTTTATGGGGTTCTATAGTTTATAATGCACCATATACTTATGTATCATTTATCTTATCCGTTATCTTAGGATGTATTTTGTTACCAAAATTAAAATATATATAATTTTAGCTTTAAAAAGACTAT
>JAVBOS010000069.1:0-9999 GCA_031550255.1 Anaeroplasmataceae bacterium
CATACAAAAAGAAAAACCATACAAATTGCATGGTTTAAGTATTAATCTTTTTTTAGTTTTTTAAGTACAATTTCTTTACTCTTCATAGTACGAACAATATTACTTCTTTCAGCATCTGCTAATTTAGTCGTAATAACTTTAATTTGTGCTTGAAGTTCAGGAATCATGAAATACTCGATTGCATTTACACGACGTCTTACTTTTTCGATTTCCTTAGCTAGTTGTCTACATGTTTTATCATTTTCAGCTAGTTCTAATAGATTATTAAATGACTTCCCAAGTTCTAAAATCGATTCGTCTAAATTTGAATCACTATCAACTAAACTAAACGTTATGTTTGTCGATTGTTCTGTAAAAGATATTTTTGGAGTATCAATACCCATAATACTTTTTTTGTGAAATGATGCATTCATTTCATTTGATGGAATCATCATTTTTTCATATATTTCAATTTTAGAATGTGAACTTTGACTTTTATTATAGATATTTAATGCATTAAATAATTTTGTTTCTGTATTAACTCTTAAATCTTTATAATTTTTTGTTATTATCAAAAACTGTCTTATCATTTCATCTTGTTTATCTTTTAGAAGCTTATGACCACGTTTAGCGGCTATCATTTGATTTTTAAGCTTCGTAAGTTCCATTCTTGTAGCATTTTGTTGACTATCTGCCATTTATATCATCTCCGGCATAATAGTATTTTTCTATTAATTTAACATTAATACGTTTTAATTCTGATGCTGGTAAAATTCGTAATAATTCCCATCCAAGATTAATTGTTTCTTCAATTGTTCTATTAGTATTTCCTTGACTTACATATTGTCTTTCAAATCGTGTAGCAAATTCTAAATATAGTTTATCAATATCAGATAATGCTGATTCTCCTAAAACAGCTGCTAATTCCTTAGCTTCTTTTCCTCTTGCGTATGAAGCAAATAATTGATTAGCTACAGGAGCATGATCTTCACGAGTTTTTCCCTCACCTATCCCTTTATCTTTAAGACGACTTAAAGAAGGTAATACATCAATTGGAGGTGTTAAATTCTTTAGGTATAATTGTCTTGATAAAATAATTTGTCCTTCTGTAATATAACCAGTTAAATCAGGAATTGGATGTGTTTTATCTTCTTCTGGCATTGTTAAAATTGGAAGTTGTGTAATTGATCCTTTTTTATTTTTAATTCTTCCAGCTCGTTCATATAATGATGCTAAGTCAGTATACATATATCCTGGATATCCTCTACGACCAGGAACTTCTTTTCTTGCCGCACTAATTTCACGTAATGCTTCACAATAATTTGTTAAGTCTGTAATAATTACTAATACATGCATGCCTAATTCATATGCTAAATATTCAGCTGTTGTTATTGCCATTCTTGGTGTAGCTATTCTTTCTACAGCCGGGTCATTTGCTAAGTTAATGAACATTACTGAGCGCTCAATAGCTCCAGATTTTTTAAATTCTTCAATAAAAAAATTAGATTCTTCAAATGTGATTCCTACAGCTGCAAATACTACCGCAAAGCTGTCTGATGTTCCTAATACCTTTGCTTGTCTTGCAATTTGAGCTGCTAATTTATTATGAGGTAATCCTGATGCTGAGAAAATAGGTAGTTTTTGACCACGAACAAGAGTATTTAATCCATCGATTGAAGAAATTCCAGTTTGAATAAATTCGCTTGGATAATCTCTAGCAACTGGATTTAAAGGTATTCCATTAATATCCGCTTTTCTACTAGCTATGATTTTTCCCTTATCATCTATTGGATTTCCCATTCCATCAAAAACACGACCAAGCATATTTGGAGATAGGTCAATTTCTACTCCATGTCCTAAGAAAACTACTTTTGCATCACTTATTTTTAAACCTTGTGGATTATCAAATAATTGTACTAATGCTTTATCTTCGTTAACTTCTAAAACTTTTCCATAACGTTCTTCACCATTTGATTGCTTTACTTTAACAAGTTCATCAAATTTTACATTTTGAGTTTTTTCAACTAGCATTAAAGGTCCAACAACTTCTGTAACTGTTTTATATTCTCTAATTGCCATAGTTTTACTCCTCAATTTCTACATTTGCAAATTCATTTTGCATTTGTTTCATAATTTCATTATATTCTTTATCGCATTCATTTTCTAACACGTATTTAAAACGACCTATTTTTTCTTTAGAAGGTAATTTTTCTAATATTTTGTATTTTTTATGATCTGCTAGTGCTATATTAACATCATTATAATAATTTAATATTAAGCTAGCTAATAAATATGATTTATGTATTGTTGTATTTGAATCAATCGGATCAAATGCATTTTGATGTAAGAAATCTTCTCTAATCATTTGTGCCGCTAACAGTTTAGCTCTTTCTGGATAACTTAAAGAATCTGCTCCAACTAATCTTACAATTTCTTGTAAAGCCGCTTCTTCTTGTAATAAAGACATCATTTCTCTAGCAGTATTACTCCAATTTGATTGTATTTCTTTATCAATATATTGATGCATTGTATCGTCATATAATGAATAGCTTCTCAACCAATCAATTGCAGGGAAGTGACGTCTATATGCTAATTGTGCACTTAATCCCCAGAATACTTTAACGATTCTTAAAGTGGCTTGACTTACTGGTTCAGAGGTATCTCCACCTGGAGGACTTACGGCACCAATTACTGTTACTGCACCTTCTGACTTATGACCTAAACATTTAACGAATCCAGCTCTTTCATAGAATTCTGCTAATCTAGAAGATAGATAAGCAGGATATCCTTCTTCTCCTGGCATTTCTTCCAAGCGACTTGACATTTCACGTAATGCTTCTGCCCAGCGTGATGTAGAGTCAGCCATTATTGCTACTTTATATCCCATATCACGGTAATATTCAGCAATAGTTATACCTGTATAAATACTAGCTTCGCGTGCTGCTACTGGCATGTTAGAAGTATTAGCAATTAAAATCGTTCTATTCATCAATGAATTTCCTGTTTTTGGATCGACTAACTCTGGAAATTCCATTAAAACATCTGTCATTTCATTTCCGCGTTCACCACAACCAATATAAACAATTATATCAGCATCTGCATATTTAGCTAACATATGTTGAACAACTGTTTTTCCACTACCAAATGGTCCTGGTATTGCAGCAATTCCTCCCATTGAAATTGGGAAAAACATATCAACTGTTCTAATACCCGTTAACATTGGCTTATATGGTGTAATTTTTGTTTCATATGGACGTGCTTTTCGAACAGGCCAACGTTGTAACATTGTTAATTCTATTTCATCACCATTATCTGTTTTAAGTTTAGCTATAATATCAGTTATTTTAGCTTCACCATCAAATATCCATGTTATTACTCCACTTTTATTTGGTGGAACCATTATTTTATGTAATACTGATGATGTTTCTATAACTGTTCCTAATACGTCACCACTTGAAACTTTATCTCCAGCTTTTAAAATAGAATTAAATTTCCAGATTCTTTCTCTATTTAATTTAGGGACATCAACTCCTAAAGGGATTGCATCTCCTGACATTTCATAAATTTTTTC
Organism: Anaeroplasmataceae bacterium; assembly: GCA_031550255.1. Taxonomy (GTDB): domain Bacteria; phylum Bacillota_I; class Bacilli_A; order Acholeplasmatales; family Anaeroplasmataceae; genus JAVBOS01. The sequence goes on from JAVBOS010000069.1 coordinate 3,551, forward strand.
TAATGGACGTTGAATTCCATCAAAAATACTTTCAATTAGACCTGGTGCTAATTCAACAGATAAACTTTCATCAGTTGAAATAACTTTATCTCCAGCTCCGATACCTGCAGTATCTTCATAAACTTGAATACTTGCCATTCCATCACGTAATTCAATTACTTCACCTATTAGCTTTTTTTCGCCAATTCTAACAACGTCATAAACGTGAACATTATACATGTTTTTAGCAACTATTAGAGGTCCTGATACTTTGGCAACTATTCCATGATCTAAATTTTTTACATTTGTCATAATTGCTCCTTTCTAAAAAACACTTATACCAATTGCTTTTTCTATACTTTTTTTCATTTCATTCAAACTTTTACCAGTCAATTTATCACCAAATGGTAAATTTAGAAATATAGGATAACTTTCATCATCATATCTTTCTTTTATCTCTACAATACTGTCAGATATATCTTCATCTATTAATAAAATCTTAACTTCATTAGATAAAGATGACTTAATATGTTCAATTAATACTTCTACATCAGCTGAAATAAAAACTTCGATTCCGATGCTTTGAAATATTAAAGCATTATCATGTGTTGAAAAACATTTTATTTCTTTCATCATGCACCTCAAAGTCTTTATTTCTTACTAAAATAGATTTTCTTTATTTTTTTAAACTCTATTTTCTTTTTATATAAGTAACTAATAATAGGTCCAAATGACAAATCATTAGTTTCAAAATCAATCATTTTATCCAAAAATACTTCTTCAAATTTATCATTTAAATTGGTTATATCAATAGTATTATTCTCCATTACTTTTTCAAAACTTAATGGAATAAATAATTTTACTTTTTTAAATAATTCAAGATTATTTTCATTAAATATTTTAATTAATTCACTTTTATCGATTAACCCATTTTCAATAACCATTTTCGATAAATCATTACTATTTAAACTTAGTCTATAGGCTCTATAAAGCAATAATATATTTAAAATTGTAACTCTTAGTTTAAAAAAGTTTTCCAAAGCTTCATCTTTTCCACAAATATAATTATTATATAAATGTTCATAGCATTCTTTTGTAATTAAATCAGATAAATCTTTAGGATTAAGACCTATTACTTTTTGATTTAAATCCATAAATAGATTCTTATCTTCACTAACATAATCAAAATTGTTATGTATGATTGCACTTTCTAAGGCATTTAACGAATAATTACCTAAATCATCTATTTGTATTTCCTTTAATTTCAAAAAATAATGATTTTTATATATTATCTTAATGTTAGTAATATCATGTAAAAATTTATAACATTTCAAAATAAGCGAATCAGAAATTATAAGATTTAATTCTTTAATAAGTTTTTCTTCTTCTTGTTTTAAGACATTATCTAATGATTGATTTGTATATGTTAAACCATATCCTAAATCACATAAAACCTTAACGAAATCTTCTTTTAAACTTTGTTCTAATATTTGATATTGTCTTTGATCAAATAACGTCTTACTCTTTGTTTTAATAAATGAATTAACGTATAAATATTCCATATTAATCAAATAAGTATTCAGAAATTTCTTTTTCTGTTACTTCCATTACTTTTTCAATCAAAGATTTAAATTCAAAACTTAAGTCAAAGTTCTCACCAATTAAGACAAATCCGCTTTCTATATTCATAAAATCATCGCTAAGATTAAATTGATATTTTATATCTTTTAATTTTTTGTTTAATAAATCACATTCATTATTCTTATTTGAACAAAGTGCTTTTTGAAATAAAGAATAATCTTTTTTAGATACTTTAATAGTTTCATTACCTTTAACATTTTCTTGTAAAATTAATTTAGCTACAAAGTCACATAATTTTTCATCTTTAAGTTCTTCTAATTTTTTTAAAGATTCAATAGCTAAACTTTCCAATATTTCACTTTGAACTTTATTTATATATTGCTTTTCAATTAATTTATACTCATTACTTTTTTGTTCAACTGACATATTGCAATCTTTTATTGCTTCTTCTACTAGTTTTTCGCTATTTAATTTGGCATCTTCTAAAATATTTAAAGCAGTTTTTTTTGCATCTTCGTTAGCTGATGCTAATATTTTTTGTACTTCAATTGCGCTTTGCTTGGCAATATTATCAAAAATCGATACTTTTGACATATTACACCTCTATAAAGCTATAGCATTATACATTAATACACTTACTAATAACGCTAGAATGGCATAAGTTTCAATCATAGAAGTTAATGTAATACCACGAGAGAACATACTTTCATTTTTACCAGTCATCATAATTGCACTTCCAGAACATGCACCTTGTACAATTGCAGAAATTAATCCAACTATTGCCATTGGCATACAAGCGGCAAAGAAAGCTTGCCCTTGAACAACAGTTAATGCAACTGGACTTCCATTTAAAAATCCAATTTTTGCAACTACTAAAATTGCAATTAAGAATCCATAAATCCCTTGTGTTCCTGATAATGCTTCTAATACTAATAACTTACCAAATAAATTAGGTTTTTCTGATAAAACTCCAGCAGCTGCTCTTCCTGCTTTAGAAACCCCAATTGCTGATCCTATACAACATAAACCTGCACATAGTGCTGCACCTAAAAGTGCCCAAGATAATCCATCCATAATTTTTCCTCCTAATTATCTATTTCTATATTATTTAAATATTTTAATTCGATAGATAAGGGTTTAAATTCATACCCTCCACCTTCAAAAAACTTATTAAAAAATTCAATATATTGTAACCTTCCTGTATGAACATATGCTGATAACATTCCCATTACAAAGTTAAATATATGTCCTACAAAATATACTAATAATGACATTACAAATCCAAAAGCATTGCCTTGCAACATAGCAGCAAGCATATTCATTGTAAATGCAATTACTCCTGATGATAGACTTAATGCCAGTAATCTTGAGTAACTTAATAAATCACTCAAATAACTAGTCGCACCATATATTCCACCAAATGCTGCAGGAAGTTTGGCAAGACCCTTTTTTTCAGCAGTAGTTGAATAAAATAATAATAATATTCCAATTGCAATTAAAACTATAGCAAGAATTTTATTAATTACTAAAAATGACCCAATTCCTAACAACATAAATATCCACGTTAACCCAGAACATATTAAAGGAATATTTTTAGTTCTAATTCCTTGTAAAGTCTTTATTCCTAGTCCACACATAATATGTATTGCACCAATAACAATTGAAAAAATTAATACTGGCATAGGCGAGTTCATTGGATTAACTACAATCGAAGTCCACTCTTTATTAAATACTTTACCAATAATTCCTAATAAATCAAATTCAGCTCCAAAGAAACTTCCAAATAATATACCTGCAATCATCGTTGAAAAACCAGAATAATAAAATATCGATAGTAATTGTTTTAGTCCACCTTTTGGTTTTTTTAGTTTTAAGAATAACCCACATAATATAACCATTAATAATCCATATCCAAAATCACCCATCATCATTCCAAAAAATACCCAGTACCATGCAGACATCATTGGATTTGGATCTACTTCATAATAATTTGGCACTGAATACATATTTGTAATTGATTCAAAATTCTTAACAATTTTGTTGTTGTTTGTTACAGTTGGCACTTTATCTTCTTTAGTTGGTTCTTTAAATTCAATTGTATGTACTTTTGTTGATTTACTTATAATATCATCTAATCTTTTTTCATCAGTTTTTTTAATCCAACCTTCAAAATAAATAGATGTTTCGGTCTTATCATACCCTAGTGTTTTTCGTATCTTTGAATTAAGCATTTGATCATATAAAATTTTTAAATCATGTAAATATGTACTTTTTTCACTTAACTCTTTTTCTAAAAAATGTACCTGTGCACTTAAAGTCTTAATATCAGAGTCTATAATAGCAATAACATCTTCTAGTTTTTGTTCAAAAGATTCCAATTTTATTTCTTTAAATGAATAATTATTTAAGAAATTATTTACCAATGCTCTATTTTTCTTTTCAAAAACAAAGACAAAAGCATTTCCTAATTCTGAATTACTTAATAATTGATACTCAATAAAATCATTTTTGTTTAATTCAATTAAAAATTCATCCATTACTTTTTGATTAATATAACCTGTGCAAACATCAACATAAGTTGTTAAACTAAATTCTTGAGTTGGTATTTGCAAATTTGCAAATGGCATTAATTCTTTTAATTTTTGAATTTTTTCCTTGATATTTATATTTATTAAATTCATATTTTCATATTTATCTTCTAATAATTTTAATTTATTTACAAAATCATCAGAATCATTTGCAAAAGATTCATACGTAATTGAATCGTATTCAAAGAATCCTTTTTTTACTGCATAGTTTTCTAATATCTTGATCATTTTACTAGTTCTTAGTAAATAATCATCTTCTAACGTGGTATTACCTGTAACGTTAAGATACTTCTCATCTAACATAATTATTTCATTTTTTTGTAATTCTTTTAAGACTTTCGAATAATCTTCTTCTAAAATAAAGATTTTTGCTTTTGACATTTTAGCAATCATACATTTGCCACCTTATCAATAATCATTTGTAAACATTTCTCTTTTTTACTAGTTGTAGCGACTATTACTTTTTGTCTTATTTCATTAATACTTTGTTCATGTTGTTTTGTCATTTCATTAATTTTTTGGTTAGTTTCAGCTTTAATTTTGTTAACTTCTTTTTCTGATTTTTCAAACATGATTTTTGCTTCTTTAAAAGCATCATTTTTTTGTTCTTCAATAATAGATTCTCTTTGCTTCAAAGCTTCTTGTTTATTATTTCTAGCCTCTTTTTCTGCTAATAGAATTTTTTCTAATACTTCCATCAAATATTCACCTTCTTATCAATTCTTACAACATAAAACAAAAATAAAATAATTACATAACATATCCTTCCATTAAAAAAATATATATTAATATATATTTAATATATTATAGCACATTTATTTTATTAACCAACATGTTATGAAGTAAAATTTACATTTTACTATTATTTCCATTGTAATAATTTATATAAGTGGTATAATAAATTTGTATTAACTGGGTCTGTTATGGATTCGCCGTGGTTAATGAAGGTTTATAAGCATGTCATGGTTACGCATGTAAAAACGTCGAGGTTTAATAACCGGAAACAATTTATTTGCTCGCAACAATGCGGGTCTTCAATTAGCTTGCTAAGAATAGCTTAAGCTTCCTTCTGATATAGCTCGCCCATGGCTATTTCACAAGGTCACTACAGTGGGATATATTTATTTGGCGCATCCATAGCTGAATAAAAGAATATAACAGGGATAGTTATAAGACAATATGTTTGTCTATGGTCTTATAGCGAATACAACTGATAAACTAAACATGTAGAAAGTAAATAATAGTTGGCTGCGTACGGGAGTTCGAGTCTCCCCAGATCCACCAAATGAGAATACGGGATTGATACCTAGTGTATTAGTCCTTTTTTTATTGCATTTTAGAATCAATCACATTATTTTGATCTGGAAATCCAAGTTTGCTCTATTAAACATACTCTTATATCAAAATTGATAGTACTTCTTAACGAAAATTAAATATAAAAATTTGAAACTATCATGTTAATAAATTGCCCTTTGAATAGATTTTTTTCCGTATGGATGTTATAATTATAAAATAAAAACAAGTTTAACATACTTTTCGATAGACATTAATAACGAAGGTGATAAATATGAAAATTGATAAAATGGATAAAAAATTGTTTAAAAATTTTAAAAGAACGAAGTTTCCTTTACAGGATACAATTTTATGCGAAGAAATTTATTTTTTTCTTTGTGGTTATATTTGTCAAACGCTGAAGTTCAGGTCAAAAGGTATTTGTGTTTATGGCTTTTCACAGATCAGCATAAGTGAGACAACTAAAGAATCTTTTAAAAATCAATCAATTGCTGATTATTATAGTGCACTTGAATATTTAGAACTCACAAATGAAACTGCTAAGCAATTGAATAAATATATTACAAGAGTCGAAGAGCCAGTATATATGAGGGTGATGAAAAATTATGATTATATGCTGATGACGTTAAAAGGTGTACCATGGTTCCATGATGCTTATATTTTAAATTGCAAACGAGAGGACAAGGATATTTATGTTACCTTTGCACTATATGCCTCATCTATTAGTATAGAAAACACCAGAATATTTAAACTAAACCAGGAATATAGATACAAATCGGATAATAATAATCAAATTGCAATTACAATTAAATTTGTAAATACTAAACTTTTAGAAGGTTCGATTGATAATGAATGGGAAATTGCAGGAATTAATTATTTTTTATGGGATTTAGAATATCAAAGTTTAACTGATGTAAATGTTAGAATGGAAATGTAGGAAACTAGCGGTAGAAAATGCTGGTTTCAACATTTCCATTTTTTCATGTTAAAATACACCCAAAAAGAGGT
>JAVBOS010000125.1:0-3385 GCA_031550255.1 Anaeroplasmataceae bacterium
TTGGTGTTAACCTTTTAATATCAGTTAAATAATGAGGATTTGTTTTTGTTAATTTAATAACATTAGAAGTTGCTCTTCCTCTTTTAGTTAATGGTAAATCTAAAACACTAATTCGTTTTATGTTTCCTCTAACTGTTAAAAGTAAGATATCATCATTTTTATTAGCATAAGTAGCTCCAATGATTTCATCATTAGCTTTCATTGAGCAAGATCTAATTCCTCCAGCAGCAGTACCATATAATGAAACATCTGATGCTCTAAAACGAATGGCTTCTGCATTTTTAGTACCGACAATTATTTCTAATGGATTATCTGTTAAATCTGCACTTACAACGCTATCATCGTCTGCTATTTTCATTGCTTTTATAGCTTTTGAATAACGTGTTACTTCAAATTCTGATAATAATGTTTGTTTTATTGATCCGTTCTTAGTACATAACATTACAGTAAAATCAGGACTAAATTGATTAATCTTAAAACAAGCTATTATCTTTTCTTTATCATTTATCTGAATCAAACTTGAAATATAAGTTCCAACATCTTTAAACTTACATTCTTCAACTTTATAAGTTGGTAAATATAAATAGTTACCTTGATTAGTAAACATTAATAAAGTATCTAATGTAGATAATTCTTCCAAGAATAGCACACTATCGTCTTCTTTAAGTCCATTTTGTTTACTTGTTGTATATGATTTTAAGCTTGTACGTTTTACATACCCATCTTTTGACACACAAACCATTACTTGTTCATCAGCACTTAAATCTGTTTCATCAATTTTAATATCAGAAACTTCATGTTCTATAATTGTTTTACGTGGTGTAACTATGACTTTATTAACTTCATTTAATTGACTTTTAATTACTTTTAAAAGTTCTTTTTCACTTGATAAGATTTTATTATATTCTTTAATATTTTCATTTAATTCTTGTTGTTCATTTTGTAATGCTAAGATATCAGTTGAACTTAATCGATATAATTGCATTGTCACAATGGCTTCAGCTTGTTCTTCAGTAAATGAAAAATTATTAATAATATTTTCTTTAGAATTAGCTTTATTATTAGATGCTCTAATAGTTTTAATTACTTCGTCTAATATGCTTACCATTTTAATTAAACCTTCAACGATATGTAATCTTTTTAAGGCTTTTGATAAATCATAGTTAGTTCTATTAGTAACAACATCTTTTTGATGAGTTATATAGTAATCTAAAACTCTAATAACACTTAGTTTTTCAGGCTTTCTATTACAAATAGCAACCATATTATAACTATATCTGATTTGTAAGTCTGTGTTTTTTAAAAGATAATTTAAGATTGCATTTTCATTAGCATTTTTCTTTAAATCAACAGCAATTCTTAAACCTTCTCTATCTGATTCATCTCTAACTTCTAAAATACCATCAACTTTTTTATCAATTCTTAATTGATCAATTTTTTCAACTAGTTTAGCTTTATTTATTTCATAAGGTATTTCAGTAACAACTATTCTTTTTTGATCATTAGAAATATCTTCAAAATCTATTTTTGATTTAATGACAACACTACCATTACCATTGCTAAAGGCTTCTCTAATTGAATCTAATCCTTGAACAATACCTCCTGTAGGAAAATCGGGTCCTGGCATAATTGTAAGTAAATCATCTAAAGTCATTTCTGGATGATCTATTCTATGAATAGTAGCATTTATAACTTCATTTAAATTATGAGTAGGAATATTGGTTGCATATCCACTTGAAATACCAACACTTCCATTTACAAGTAAATTAGGAAACATTGCTGGTAAAACTGTCGGTTCTTCTTCCTCTTCATCAAAGTTTGGAACAAATGGTACTGTATTTTTTTCAATATCTTTTAATAAAAAATCGGCATTTTTACTAAGCCTAGATTCAGTATAACGCATGGCGGCGGCGCTATCACCATCAATACTACCATTGTTACCATGCATATCGATTAATGTAACACCCATTTTCCAATTTTGAGACATTCTTACCATTGCTTCATATATTGAACTGTCTCCATGTGGATGGTATTTACCCATTACATCCCCAACAATACGAGCAGATTTCTTATATGGAGTTTTAGATGTAATACCCATTTGATTCATTCCGTATAAAATACGTCTTTGAACAGGCTTTAGTCCATCTCTTACATCTGGTATTGCCCGATCTTGTATAATATATTTAGAATATCTTCCAAATCTATCTCCAACTATATCTTCTAATTTTTCATGAATAAAAGTTTCATTCATGAATGCATCTAATTTCTTTTTAATATCCATGATGAACCTCCTATTCTACTAAATCATCTTCTAGTGTAAATGAAACATGTTGATCTAACCAAGTACGTCGACGATTAGCATCATCTCCCATTAGTATATCAATTTGTGTTTCAGCATCAACTAAATCATCTATTTCTACTTTTATTAAGTTTCTTGTTTCAGGATTCATAGTTGTTTCCCATAATTGGCTTGCAACCATTTCCCCTAATCCTTTAAATCTTTGCACATTATAATTAGTAGAATCTTTAGTAATACTTTGCATTTCTGTAACACTCCAAGCATAAATAATTTCTTCTTTTTTACTTGTCTTTTTTGTTATTTTAAAGAATGGAGGCATTGCAATATATACTTTACCGGCTTCAATTAAAGGTCTCATATATCGAAAGAAAAAAGTTAATAATAAAACTTGAATATGTGCACCATCATCGTCAGCATCGGTCATTATAATAACTTTATTAAAATTACATTTTTTGACATCAAAAGCATCACCATAATCTCCACCAATAACATGTAACATAGTGGCAATTTCGGCATTTCCTAAAGCTACTTCAGCAGTTTTTTTCTCAGTGTTTAAAACTTTACCTCTAAGTGGTAAAATTCCTTGAAAACGACGATCTCTACCTTGTTTAGCACTACCACCGGCAGAATCACCTTCTACTAAAAACAATTCATTAATTTCTTTGTTTTTAGTTTGAGGAGGACAGTATTTTCCACTTAAATTTACTTCAGTTTTATCTTTTTTATCCATTCTTGCTTGATTACGTGCTTTTCTAGCTTGTTCTCTAGCAATAGCTTCTTTAATAGCTTTTTTTATTATTTCTTCACTTAAATTTTTATTTTCAAGTAGATAATAAGTTAATTTATCATATAAAACTGAATCAACAGCGCTTTTAGCTTGTGGAGTTCCTAATTTACTCTTAGTTTGTCCTTCAAATTCTAAAATAGATTCTTCAATTCTAACACTAACTATCGCTGTTAAACCACAACGTAAGTCTGCACCATCTAAGTTATCATCTTTTTCCTTTAGCAATAAAACCTTTCGGGCATAATCATTAAAAGCTTTAGTCAAAGCAGTCTTATATCCTGTTTCATGACTTCCACCAG
>JAVBOS010000020.1:0-31257 GCA_031550255.1 Anaeroplasmataceae bacterium
ATCTTTTGGTTTTAAAAGTATTCCGATTTTTTTTCCTAATTCTATAGTTTCCAAACTATTATTAACAATAACTTTTTTTAACATAATATCACCTTGTTAAAATATTATACTACTTTTTAATAATAATTTCATTATTAAATATTCTTTAAATAACTTTCACATCCATAATATATAGCAAATGCTATCTTTGTTTGATATTCATCTGTTAATAATAAAGATAATTCCTCTTTATTACTCAAAAATCCACATTCTATTAAACATCCTGGTTTGGTTATATTATCAACTATATATTTTCCTTTAAGTGCTTTTTCTTTCCTTGTTGTGTTTTGTAAATAATTAATACAACTATCTTGTATACATTTAGCTAAAATATTACTGTTTTGGTTATTTGGATTATAGAAGGTCTGCATTCCTCGATACTTTTCTTCAGAAAATGTATTCATATGAATTGAGAGGTATAAATCACAATCACTTTTGTTAATTAATTCAACACGCTTATTTGCATCAGCTCTTTTCCTTCTATCGGCACCATTTGATAAGTCATAATCGTCTGTTCTTGTTAACAAAACATTATATCCCTTTTCTTCAAAAATATCTTTTAGCTTAAATGATATTTTCAAATTCAAATCAGCTTCTCTTGCTCCATCAACTTCTGCGCCACCATCAACTCCGCCATGACCTGGATCTATATATATAATATTATTTTTTGATACATCTTCTATTTTATCAATTGAAAAGCATAACAATCCAATTATTGAACAAAATACAATCATTATCTGTCTCATATAATCACCAATGCATTATATGTGAATAACTGATTGTCTTATTATATTTTTAATGTATATTTTCAATATCACATATGTATTATATATTTTATACATATGGGTTTTATAACTAATACTTTTGTATTGTATAATTATCTTGAAATGCGGTGGAAAAATGAATGAATTAGAAATTTTAAATAAGCTGGAAAAAATACGTAAGGAAAAAGGCTGGTCTAGATATCAATTATCAAAATATGCTGGCATAACTCCATCTACACTTTCGAATGCAATAAAAAGAGGTACTATTCCAAGCATTCCTACTCTAAATGCTTTTTTAGAGGCTTGTAATATGACTTTAGCTCAGTTTTTTGATAATGAAGATAAGGGTTCTGTTAGAATAAATAACAAGGAATTAGATTTAATAAATAACTTTAGACTTTTAGATAATGATTTAAAAGAAGATGTTTTTAAGCTAATAATTACACTTAATAAATATAAAAAGGTTTAATACCTACAAAAGTGAATTAGTTGCCACATTTATGGGTTTTATGTTGTATACAAATGTAATGTATAATACATTTGAAATGTGGTGAAGTAATGACTAATAATGATACAGTATTAAAAAGAATAGATGAATTAAGAATTGCTAAAGGTTGGACATTATATAAACTTGCTGATATGGCTGGAATTACTCAATCGACTTTAACCAACGCAAAAGCAAGAAATACTACTCCTTCTATCGCTACTATTATTGCTATATGTGATGCTTTAGAAATAACATTGTCTCAATTCTTTACATTACCGGAAGAACAAACTACCGTACTAAGTAGGAATGAACAAGAACTAATTCAAAAATATCGTAGTATTGAGTCTAAAGAAAAAACTATTGTTGATAACTTAATATCTGGTTTAATGGATAGAAACAAATAATAAAGCATTCGGTTGAATGCTTTTTTTTATAAAAAAAACATACTAGAAAACTAGTATGAAAAATTTATTTTTTTATAAGGTTGTTTATTTGTTCTATAGCAACTTCATTTAAAACTGGTCTTTCTATTGAAGGTCGAGAGATATAATATCCTTGAACGTAGTCTACACCTAACGCAATTACTGTGTCTAGTTCTTCTTTTGTCTCTACACCTTCAGCGATAATTTCAATACTGTTAGAACCACAATATTCAATGATAGTTTGAATCATTTTTCTATTTTTTTCTAGTTTATGAACATCTCTTACCAATGAAGAATCAATTTTAACGTATGATGGATCGGTACTTACTAGTAACGCAACGTTATTATATCCTGTACCATAATCATCTATTGCTATTTGAGCATTCCAATTCTTTATAAAATCGGATTTTATCTTTATAATTTCTTCTTTAGTAGCTTCTACTTCGGTTAATTCAATAACTAATTTATCTAAAATATCTGAGTATAATGATTGAAATGAAGAAATCGATTCAATGTCAACTACTTGACTTGAAATAGAATTTATAAATAATTTTATTTTTGTATTAAATTTTTTATATTTTTCACAAGCGCCAAAAAATGTTAATATTTCAATATCTTGTAAACGATTAGATTTTTTTGCTACATCCAAAATATCTAAAGGTGATTTAAACTCTTTCATTTTAGATCTTAATAATGCTTCATATGCAAATAGTTTTCCATTCTTAACACTAACAATTGGCTGCATAGCAAAATCATATAGTTTTTCTGTAATCAATTTGTTTAATTTATCAGCTTGTTCAATTAATTGCTCTCTGTTAATATATGTGTTTTCATTAAACATATTAACTCCAGATTGTTTAGTATGCTTTAATTCATACATTGCAAAATCTGCTCTTTTAATTAATTCATGTATATTACTAATTCCATCATATTTAGCAATACCAGCAGAAAGTTTAATCTGTAATTTATGTCCTAATAAATCAAACTTAAATTCTTTAACTGCATCTTTAAATATAGTTATTTGAGAATTCAATTCTTCATCATCCTGACATCCATAAACAAATAAGACAAATTCATCTCCACTAATATGAGATATTATTGAATTTTTAAAAGATATTTTTGATAATAATTTACCTGTATCTTGAATATATTTATCACCAAAATCGTGTCCATATGTATCATTAATATATTTTAAATTGTCGATATCTAGCATTATAGTCATCGCGTTTTTTATTATATTTTGATTCCATATTTTTTTAATTTCTTTATCAAGTCCACGTCTATTAAATAATCCTGTTAGAACATCTATATCTCGTTCGTTTTCAATTTGTTCATGTTTTATGACGTCATCTGTTATATCAAGTAGAACCCCAACTTCACTTGTAAGATATTCTGTAAGTTTTAATTGAATATGTCTTCCAGATGGCAATTTGAAAAATAGTTCATTTTTCTCTTCATCTGTTTGATATAAATATTCTCTTGTTTGTCCTCTAAATTGTTCAAATGCATCAACGTCTAATTTACCCCTTAAATGCTCAATTTCAAACAATTCATAATAGTTATCAGTAAATGTAACATTTCTATTTAATCTATCGTATTCATAAACAGCTATAGGTGCACCAGATGCTTTTATAATGTTTGAAATTTTCGCATCTCTTTCAATTCCATTTTCAACAAAATTTCTAATTTTGTCCATTAAGGCATCAATTTCATAAATGTTAATTTTATCAAATTTAAATTTTCCAAATCCATTTTTTTGTTGACCAACAACTTCATCAATTAATTTTGAAATTGGTCTTGTTACATACCAGACAAGTATAATTTCGATAAACAAGCATATTGCAAAACCAACAATTGCTGAAACAAGTATTTGTTTTACAATACTAGTACTAGAACCAAAAAGATATGTTTCATCGACACAGCCTAAGATGTACCAATGATCAGCAGCATATGGTGAATTTCTTGTATACATATTAAGCATTTTTATTACAGCATAATGTTTTTCCGATTGTGTATTAAACGAATATAAACCATCAAATTCTGTTCTATTTAATTGCGACATCTTATAGATATCTTTTACACCCGAATCAGTGTAATTTGATGAAATATTAATATATTCATTTTTTCCATCAAAATAAACTAGTTGTAAGTTCCCACAATTATCACCAAAATCAGAAATTGGAATAAATTTTTTAATATAACTTTTAAGGACAGTTATTCCATAAACACCATAAGTTGTTCCATCTTGATATCTAAGTGGAATTGAATACACTATAGAACTACTTGATTTATCACCATTAATTGTAAAACTATGTGTCCAATATCCTAGATATCCTGTTGATATAGTTGGATTATTTTTTGATTGAGACATAGGATTATTAAAGAACGTAGGATTTTCATATAAATTTAAATCCAAGCTTGTTTCATACTTACTAGAGAAATCTAATCCTTTTTTTTGATAATTATTTCTAGCAGCTGTAGGCGCTACTTCAACAATAATATCATTATTATTATTTGCGTTAACACTTGGATCATTATCACGTAAATAAATTGCACTTTTTTTATTTGCTTCTGAGTCTAATATTATAAAAGATCCTGTAGTTTTATTTTTCCTTAAAGTTAAAATAAGTTCATCACTTAAATTAGAAAGTAATGCTGATGATTGTGTGTGATCCTTTAAAACAGAGCTTAAATTTGTGTTATTTTTTTGAATATATTCATAAACAATTTTATTAATAATTTCTGTTTCATCATCGATATTTGCCCAAGTATCTTGCATAATATCTTGTAGGTAATATTCTCTTAATTCTACTTTATTGCTAAAAGACGTTATAGAAAATTCTTTAATAGAAATTATAGAACGTCCAAAAATCATTGTGAAAATAATTATGGCGGATTGTAAGAAAATTAAAATAGTAAATGGTAATATTAATTTATTAGCTAATGTTTTTTGTTTATTTATATTTACTTTAAACTTCATACAATCAACTCCTTTCTATTTAAAGATTATGCTATTTTAGCATTTACCGCAGATACTAAATCGTTATACCATAAGTCAAATTTGGCATCAGTTGTATAAATTGCTAATGCTTCATTTTTTGACATTCCTCCAGCAACTAATAAGTCCATTGCCTCTTTGTCTAATATTACTTTGTTATTTAGATGAGAATCTAATACAGTTCTTACGCTATCTCCATATTCCGAAGCCACGCTTGTATAAAGCTTATAATCACTAAAAACTTCCATACATTTTTTAACTGATTGTTGTATTATTGGTGAATAAGATTTTGTATCTTCTTCCTTAATGGCATCTTTTTTTACTGGCATATATGTACTATTTAATGCAAAGTTTACATTAATTTCTTTTGTTGTAAACCACTTTAAAAATTCAACGCATGATTTTTCAATATTTTTATCAGTTTTCACAACCGCTATGCCCGCTCCTTGATTTACAGCTATTTTATTTGAGCCTTTAAACATTGGTGCATGCATTACAGATGCTTCTATTGCATATTTATTATCATCTGAAATGCTAACTTTATCAGGAAAGTTAACAGTTGATGAGGAAGATCCTGTATACGCAAGAATCGTTCCAGACATCAATTCTTGTGATCTAAAACGCGATAAAGCACTAAAATAACCTTTCATATACGGAATATAATAGTTTTGCCATAATTTTTTAATAACATCTTTTTGAGCATTAAAATAGAATTTTCCATCTTTAGAACTTAACAAATCAATTCCCAATTGTTTTGCACCAATAACGAAATAATTAGACATAGAATCTCTACCATAAAATGGTTTTCCACACCAGTTGTAATATATTTCTGATACTTCAATTATTCCTTCAATCGTTGATAAACTTTCAATTTTTACAGATGGGTTAGCTAAAACAAATTTATCCCAATCTGTTTTATTTAAATATAACAATTCTGTAGCTTTTGCTATAGGGAATATTTTTAAAGATTCATCTTTATTAAAACGTCCTTCTAATAAGAAATCCGATATGTACTCTCCTAATTCTTTTCTTGAAAGGTAGTTGTCTAAAGAAGCAACCTTACCGAGTTTATCGATTTGATAGACAGTGTTCGCATAAGCCATAAACATTTGTGGTAACTGATCTGACCCAGTTTGTAATGTCGCCGATGCATGAATCGCATTTGCCAATTCATTAACATATCCTTTGCTTACAGGAATTACTTCGATATTTTTTTCTTTACCAATTGTTTCATTAAACTGTGTAACCAATTGATTAAATGCTACTTCTTGGTCTTTTTGATAGTAGTGCCATAATTTTAATTCAACTAATTCATCATTAAAGAATTTATCTTCTTTACAAGAAACTAACGTTATTGCAAATAATGTAATAACAAAAAACAAAAATATTTTTTTAATCATTTTTTTCTCCATTAAAAATTTCATTTTTAAAAATAATTTTTTCATTTGTATTAGCATTTACTAATGTAGTATTTACTAATTTAATATTTTCGCAAAGCGAAAGGTTATATAATTCATTACAACTTAAATAAGAATTTGACAATGTTATGTCGTGTATTGGTAATTGTTTTAATCCATTAATTTTCAAAGCAATTTTTGCGCCATTACAAATAATATTATCTAAAAATATATTTTTCATTTCTGGAATATCATCAGCTTTAACATTATCGGCAACATCTTGTTTTTCATGATCTAACGCAAACAACTGATAACCCATTGTAAATATAATTGCTTCTTCTTTAATATCTTGCATGCGAATATTACTTATTTTAATGTTTTCAATAACTCCACCACGTCCTAGCGCGCTTTTGAATCGAATACCTATATCAGTCCCAATAAAACTACAATTTTCGACAATAATATTTTCTAGTCCTCTTGAATTTTCACTTCCAACAACAAAACCACCGTGTGCTTCATAAACAGTACAGTCATGAATATAAACATTTTTTGTAGGAATTTTTGTTTGTCTTGCTTTTTCACCTTTTCCAGATTTTAAGCATATGCCATCATCTCCCACATCAAATACCGTGTTTTTTATTTCACAATTTTGGCATGATTCTAAATCTAGTCCATCACCATTTTGTGCACTATAATGATTTCTAATTGTAGCATTACTCAAAGTAAAATTAGTACAGTAAAGAGGATGAACATTCCATGCTGGAGAGTTTTGTAGTGTTACTCCATCAATTAAAACTTTATCACAATTAACAAAATTAACTAAAACCGGTCGATACAAGTCATAATAAGGAGCTGCTTTATCTAAACAATTTTCTTCATCTGGTCTTACTTCCCCATTTAAACAACCTTCATATGCTGTTTTAGTTGGATACCATATTCCACCTTCTTTTGTTTCAATTACACTATCATTTATTTGCAATTTTGCTTTCCAAAATTTAGCTGTTAATTTAAACTGTTTAATAGGTCTCCATAAGTGTCCACTTCCATCAATAATTCCGCTTCCAGTAATAGCAATATTACTAGCATTCTTAGCTGTGATTGGACTTACTGTTCTAATTCTTTCTTCACCTTCCCAGTCAGTAATAATCACTGGGTATTCTTCTTTACTTTTAGTAAATATTAAAAGTGATTGTCTTTCAAAATATAGATTAACATTAGACTTTATTTCAATTGGACCACTTAACCAAATTCCTTTAGGAAAAACAACCCTTCCTCCACCATTTTTATGGCATGTATCAATGGCTTGTTGAATTTCATTTGTACATGAAATAATTCCGCCTTCTTGAGCATTGAAATCTTTAATACAATAGTCTTTATTTAAAAAGTTTGGAACTAATACATTAAAATTTATCAATAAATAGCCTTCTTTCTATAATGATCTCTAATTTTTAAATTTTCTTTTACAATTATACTATGATATGAATTTTTATTTAAAACTACAGGATCACAAGCATCACATTCACTTTTTTGACAACGACATGCAATTTTCAATTGTGATAAAGCATTCTTACTTAATGTAATATATTTAGATAAACTTTCTTCATCGTGATTAAAAAACTTTCTATTTAAATCAAATTTTTCCTTGAAATAATCAAAGATAGAATCGTTTTTCTTTTCTAAATTACAATGTTTTAAATTAGCTATAATTATATTTTTATTACTATTTGTAATTGATTTTAATAAAGGAGCGATGTCTTCAGTTGATTCATCAAAACCTTTATTAAATAAAATCATATCATAATTGTCAATTATAGAACTAACTACATTACAAAATTCAAAACGATATGCCTTATTGTAATTAACTTTTTTTGATAATGATATATGTGGATAAAATCCCCAAGTTGATTTGTCTATTGTTGTAACATTTACTTCTTTATCTAATTGTTTACATGTTTCGTTCAAACCTATTAAATCAATATTTGATCCACTACCAACAATTAAAATATTCTTGACAGTGTAATTAGTTAACACAATTTCAAATAATTTTGCAGTATCATATATATTTTTTATGTAAAATCTTCTCAAGTATTCAATAGCGCCTTTTTCAGATTCAATTTTTATACTACTTGGTTCATTAAAAGAACACATACGATGTTTACTATTTAAAACATTACCTAAAAATTTTTCATAGTCTTGTAAAATATCTTGATTTTTATTACTATAAACGATATTAAATTGTTCAATATTTCCGTCTTTAATTATATTTTTAATTTCTCTTTTTTTAATATCCCAATTAAAAATTCCAACCAAAGCATTAACTTGTGTTTCTGCTAAAATTGTCGCATCATATGCCGAATCTAACCATGATACATTTATTTTATTTTGATTTATATATTTAAACTTTAAATATTTTTTATCTTTAATTACAATAACTCCTTCATTTGAATCAGTTACTTGAGCATTAAAATTATTAACAAAACGATCGTAATTGCTTTTTTCTACAATTAATCCATTTTGATATTCTACCATTGGTTTATTTGAAAAAATAAATGTATCATTTTGGTCATAATAAACAAAATTAGCATCTTTACTAAATTTTTTAAAAACAGCATCACTATGAAATACTTGATAAGCAAGTTTAAAAATATCACTATCTCTTAAATCTAATAAAGTTGCCTCAAAAGGACTTTTTACTAGACTATAGCCAAATTCTGTTTTTTTAACATAATCCCCATTTACATCTAAATAGGAAAATTTGTTAGTTGTTGGTTCTGCCAATTTAAAAAATAATTCTTTTAATCTTTTAAAAACCTCTTCATTATTTATAATTCTATCAGTTATAAATATTTCTGTTTCCTTTGTATCAATAATTAAATTATCTTCACTTAAACTAAGTCTAATTGGTTTTGCGCCTGCAAACAAATAGTCTTTTCCATTAGAAAAACAATTATATTTAGAAAAAGAAATATCTTGCTTTTTAGTTTGTTCATCTATAAAATCATTAATTGTCAAAATTTTTCTTACATCACTTTTATCTATTCTTGTGGCCTTAGAAAAATCTTTATTTAAACAATAATTTCTATTTTCGTCTTTACTAACAAAAAACACTTCTTCATTTTTTCTAATTTGACAATGTGTTTCATCATTAGCTTTACTAAAGAAATTATCATATTTGTCTTTAAGTAATCCATTTTTACCCTTATAAAAGCCACTAGGAACTATTTTAGAATCATCTAATTCAAAATAATCATAGTTGTATAAAATGATTAAAGCCATTTGTTTACCAATGCAAGCAGCATGACTAATTTTATCAGTTAACGCAATCTTAACTTCCGTTTTGAAAACATTAACATCTAAATATTTTTTAATTCCATCTATTTCAAAAACAACATATACCATTTCTCCGCTATTTGGAGTGATAATGTCGTCTTCATTTTTTTTATAAGTTGTTTGTTCTATCATTGGATAAGAAGGTAACAACTCTGTAAAACTTTCGTTTTCAACAATAGAACTAACTATTCTTCTATTTTTTTCATCTAATTCATATAAAAACTTTGTAATCATAACGTACCTACCTTGTGCACAATAACACATTATAAATTATAGCATGATTAATTTAAAATTCATAATAAATATATATATATTTATATAAAATTAGGCATAAAAAGACAAAAACGAGACTTTTAATCTCGTTTTATTATTTTATTCTATTACTATGATATTTGATAACGTTATATCAATGTCTAAATTACTTGTTGATCTTGTAATATTTAACGTTATAATTTCATCTTTTCTACAAGAAAATAACAACTCACTTAATATAAAATTTCTATCAATTTGATATTGTTTTTGATTGATTGAAACACTATTAATTATATCATTAGCTTGAAGTTTACCATCACATACACTTCCAGAACTTATTGAATCAACTGAGATTACTTGCTCTATTTTTACTGAATTCGTTGCTGCATCAAAAACTGATTTACTTGAAGAAATCTTTGTAGTTATCCCTAATATACATTTATTAATTTTAAGTGTTTGATTAATATTATAATTATCAATTATGCTTCCTACTAAATTTTTAACCAAACTCATCGGTATAGCATATCCAACATTATCAACATTACTTTCAATATTTTTAGCATTTACAATCCCTATTAAACAACCATTAGCATCAAAAAGTCCACCACCACTATTTCCACCATTAATTGCAGTATCTGTTCTTATTACTCTTAAATTCATTGGTGTGACTTTATCTGGTGCAGTCATGTTTATGTTTTCTGAATCAACATTAACAATACCATCAGTAATGGCTATACCATCTCCACCTGGATTTCCAACTGCGTATACATCCTGCCCAACAATTATTTCATTAGAGTCTCCAATAATTACTTTTTTAGCATTACTATTTTTTAATAAATCACTATTAGAAACTTTTAAAACTGCTATATCATTAGTCATTGACCCACCAATGTAACTGGCATCAATCGCATAATCAGAATATTCCATTCCAAAAAGATAAATATCAATATTATTACTTATATGATTTTCTGTATTAGCTAGATAATCATAAACAACATGATAATTAGTAATTATATACGTACTTCCATCTTCTTTATTTAAATCATAGATTACTCCAGCTCCAGCTGAAGCATATTCTTCTGTCACTAGTCTACCTGATTTAATAACTGTTTTTTGAAAAGTACAATTAATACTAACAACTGATAAAACTGTATTATTTTTTATACTTAGCTGTGTATTATCATTATCCATATATTCTTCAATAAAATTCAAAATACTGCCTACATAACCGTTTTCTACCGCTACATCATATAAATCATTAATCGTAATATTTGCCGCATCTAAGCCTTCTAACGAAAGCAACCATTCTTCCATTGTTCCATCAAAGCCTATTTCCACAGCTAATTCATATGCACTTTTTCCTACTACATTTAAGCTTTTTAACCACTCTTCTACCGTACCATTAAAGCCGTTTTCTACTGCTATATCATATGCGCTTTTTCCTACTACATTTAAGCTTTTTAACCATTCTTCTACCGTACCGTTAAAGCCGTTTTCTACTGCTATATCATATGCACTTTTTGGTTGAAATTCACATCCAACTAAAGAAAAAGTGCTTAAGATTATTATTAATATTACAATAATTTTTCTCATATTCTCACCATTATAATTAATATTATATTACAAATACCTCTAATCAACTACTTAATTGCTCGTTTTTATATATTCATATAATTTATCTAAAATCTTCACCATTGCAAAAGTATCTAATTCACAATATTTTAATAAGGATTTTCTAATTTCCTCTCTTTTTTCAAAGGGATATTTTTCTAAATTTTGAAATAACGTCATCGCTTCTGAACCATTGTGGATTAAATCTAAATTTTTATAATCAAGTGATTGATCATTTGGAAATAAGGCAGGCAAAACATATTTAATTGAATAAGATCCTTTGAAATCCCTATGATAAATATCATAATTTTTAAATGGATCCATTAAATCAACAAACATTTCATCAAAAGATATAAGTTTATTTTTCAAGTCTTTATATTTGAAACCTAAGTCTTTAATAACTGTTTTTTCAAAGCTTGCATTATATGCAATTATTGTCCCCTCATGTATATCTTCACATAGTTGCTTAGCTAAAGCATATCTCGGATCAGTTCCCTCCTTGGCTAAAAATTCCTTGTGAATTAACTCAGATTCTTTGCTTTTTTTTATATGCAAAGAATACTGAAAAGGGATTTGATTGAACGGTCTTACATCATCAAATAAAGGTATAACTTGTTGATAAGTTTCAAAGTCTAAGAAATATAAAGGATACTTTAGGTTGTCTATAAATTTTTGGATATTTTCCTTGTTAATGTATATATCCTTTTTTTCTAGTTCAAAATCAATTTGCATCTTATTTTTGTATGTTAATTCATCAAAATAAATACTATTTTTTATATCTTCAAACGTCACTATATTTTCGGCATAATAATCATATTTTTTTCTATTATTAGCTAATTGAAAAACACTATTTAAAGGAATTTCTTTAAAACAATAATCACGGAAGCTACAAACAAATGGTTTATCACATTTAGAAGATAAAATACAATTGGGCTCATCACTGTTTTTTAATGTTTCAATCGCCTTTTCAACATTATTTTTTACATCAGCAATTAATTTTTTTACTTTATCAGTTACACAATTTATTTTAAAAAATTTATCTAATTCTAACTCATTAAATCGCTTGTATTCATTGTTTATTGTAACAACATAACTATTTGTTACCTTTATTCCTTTTTTATTTAATACATAATTTTGAAAAGCAACATCTAAATAATGATAATCAGCAACTTCTGTTGTACTTTTTATCTCATATATTTCATACCCATCATTTGCTTTTCTTAAAATATCAACAGCACAATAAAGCATATCATCAATGAAAGATGCTTCACAAATATTTTTATATTCTTCTTCAATTAGTTTTTTAGTTAAGTTAGACATTTTTTCTAAATCAAGTTTTTCATCTTTATAAGTTGTAACATCAATATAATCACCAAACAATTCCATTGCTAAATCGCCAACTTCATTTCCAATATCTAATCTAGACTTTGACGCTTCAGATACGCTAGCAAATTGTGGTTTATTTTTTTCTAACCACAACAATTTAGGACAACGACAAAATGACACATATTTACTTTTTGATATACCTATTTTCATTATAATATTCTCCTAAAACTTTAGTTTTTATTTAAGTAATTACAGTTTATATACTACCACTTTTTAAAGAAAAACAAAAGAGAATCTAGTCTCTTTTGTTTATATAATCGTATGCCATATTAAATATTTGTTTATCTGATTCAAACGTAATAATATCCTTGGCCTCAGTCGCTTTAACCCACATGACTTCACTAACCTCTTCTTCTTGAGCAATTAGTTCATCATTTTTAGCTAACGCCACAAAAAATATAACATCTTTTATTACATTCTTCTTAGGACTATAAGTAACTATTTCTCTAAATTTATTATCTATAATCACATCTAAATTTGTTTCTTCTTTTATCTCTCTTAATGCCGTTTGTTCTTCTGTTTCATTGTCTTCAACATGTCCTTTAGGAAATGAATAATGTCCACCATTCATTTTTATTAAAAGGATATATAAATCACTATCTATATATTTATAGACTACTGCCCCACAAGATTTCTCCTTTTTTATAATTGGATTGTATTCCTTTTTTAGTATAGAATAATATGCAATATCTTTAAACTCATTTTTATGAAATACTTCTTCACGAATTATTCCCTCAAATTTCATTCCTGATTTTTGCATTACCATCCCTGAAGCCGGGTTATTTACCCAATGTCTTGCCTGTATTCTATTAACATCAGTATATGAAAATAGATATTCAATAACTTCTTTTAAACAATTTGTCATTATTCCCTTTTTCCAATATTTAGAAGATAAACAATAGCCTATTTCAAATGTCAAATTCTTTTCATCGGTACTTACAACATCAATACACCCTATTATTTTATTATTTATCCTATCAAGTATTGCCCAGCGATATGTTGATTCTTTTTCATATTCTTTTATAAAAAAATCTAATATTTGTTTTGTTTCTTCTATATTTTTGTGTGTTTCCCATGTCAAATATTTTGTCATCTTCTCATCTGAACAATATTCATACATATCCAATAAATCAGTTTCTTGGAATTTTCTTAAATAAAATTTATCAAAATATAAATACATAGTTCCGTTATGTTTCATATCTTACCTCCAAATTTCTAAAGCAAAAGGAATTAGAAGATTCTAATTCCTAGTTTATATTAATTAAGTTTTTTTTCTAATTCTGCCCTTAATTCTTCATTTAATTATTAATTTCAATGTTTACCTAATAATGCTAACATATTTTTCTTATATGCTTCAAGACCTGGTTTATCACATTGATTAACTCCTAATGTATAGGCGCTTACTCCACATGCAAGTTCAAAAAAGTAAGCCATATATCCATATGTATAGGCGCTTACGTTTGGTACACTAACAACCATGTTAGGTACTTGACCATCAACGTGAGCTAATATGGTACCTTGCATTGCCTTTTTATTAACATAATCCATTGTTTTACCACTTAAAAAATTTAATCCATCCAAATCAACATCTTGTTTTTCAATTACTACATCATTAATTGGTTTTTCAATGTTTATAACTGTTTCAAATAAAGTTCTTTCTCCATCTTGAATCATTTGTCCCATAGAATGAAGATCAGTTGAAAACGCTGCTGAAGCAACAAATATTCCTTTTTTATCTTTTCCTTCTGATTCACCATATAATTGTTTCCACCATTCAGCAAAGAACGTTAAACATGGTTCATAGTTGATTAGCATTTCAATTTTTTTCCCTTGTCGGTATAATAAATTTCTAACCAATGCGTATAATAACGCATCATTTTTTAAAGGATCAGTTTCTTGATACATTTGGTATGCATCAAAAGCTCCCTTCATCATTTCATCAATATTTACTCCACTAACAGCTATTGGTAAAAGTCCAACTGCCGTTAATACGCTAAAACGCCCACCAACATCATCTGGAACCACAAACGTTTCATACTTTTCAGTTGTCGATAATGATTTTAATGCCCCTTTTGATTTATCTGTAGTTGCAAAAATTCTATTTTTAGCTTCTTCTTTTCCGTATTTCTTTTCTATTAAATCTTTAAAGATTCTAAAAGCAATTGCTGGTTCAGTTGTTGTCCCTGATTTTGATATAACATTTATTGAATAATCTTTTGTCTTTAAATATTCAATTAAATCATTTACATATGAACTACTAATGTGATTGCCAACAAATATTATTTCACACCCTGGATTACCAAAGTATTTTTTTAACATTTCAATAGCACTTCTAGCACCAAGATAGCTTCCACCAATACCAATAACTAATAAAACATCTGATTGCTTTTTAATTACTTCTGCAGCTTTTTTTATTCTATCAAATTCCTCTTTGTCATAATCAACTGGTAAATCCAACCATCCTAAAAAATCATTCCCAGGTCCTTTTTTACTTCTTAATAAAGAATGTGCATCAATAATCTCTTTTTTAACTGCTTCAAATTCTTTTTCATTATAAAATTTCTTTGTTAAAGAAATATCTAAATTTAAATATTTATTCATAAAAATTCCTCCATTAAAACTATTATATCATTTTATATAAAAAAAAGAACGATTTCTCGTCCTAATTATTTTATATAAATAAACTACATCCGACAACTGCAATTAAAATACCAAATAAAAATCCATAAAAAACTTCTAATGGCTTATGACCTACTAGCTCTTTCAATTTAGTTTTTTTACCAAAACCTAAATCGATTTTCGTTTCATCAGGTTCATTTTCAACCATATTATTTAATATTTTAGCATGCTTTGATGTTTCAAGTCTTACTCCCATCGCATCGTGTATAACAATCGCTGATATTGCTAATGCAACTGCAAAAGAATAATCAATCATATTATCATCATGAATTTGGAAAATACCTAATGATAAAACTAATGTTATAACTGTTGATGTATGACTACTTGGTGTTCCACCAGTTGTAAATAGTGCCTTCCAAAGCAATCTTCTTTCTTTAATACTCATTAATATAAATTTTAAAGTTTGACATAAAACCATTGATACAAAACACAAAATTATTGTTTGAACACTTCTTTGATTTATCAGTTCTCTGGTTGATAAAAACATTTTTTCACTTCCTATTATAGACTTTCTGTTACGTTAATAACCCCTATAACCTCTGGAATATTTTCAACCAATAACGATTCTATTCCATCTTTAAGTGTAGAATCTAACGATTGACAATCCATACATGCCCCTAGCATTTTAATATATACTATTCCATCTTCAAATCTTAAAAACTCTAAGTCTCCACCTTCACTATGTAAATAAGGTTTTAACTTATCTAAAATTTTATTTATTTCATTAATTACTTTTATATTTTCCATATGACTCCTTAACAACCACTACTTTTGGTTGTTATTTGCATGATTTGGCTTATTTGGCCTATTGTTATTATTGTTGTTATTATTTTTATAATTATTTGGATTTTGTTTGTTATTCTGCTGCTTGTTATTATTGTTATTATTTTGTGGTTTATTATTGTTGCTGTTGTTATTCTGTGGCTTATTATTATTTTGTCCACGGTTGTTTTGATTATTATTGAAATTATTATTTCTATTGTTATTCCTGTTGTTTTGTTGATTCTTCATAGCAATTTCTTCTTGTTGCTTAATTGCCTCTAAATCTGCTGGTAAAACATGTTTAGGAATGCTATTAATTTTATTCATATCTATAACAATATTAGGCATCGATGGTGGAGTCGATTCTAAAGTTAAAGTCTCTTTGTCAAAATTTTCTTTAACAAGTGTAAATTTCTTTTCCTCACCTAAATCAACTGGTTCTTGTTTCTTTTCTAATCGAAGATATTCTTCTTCTGTATTTATTCTTTTCAAAACAAAAACTGGACATCTGAATGCACAAGAATCAAAAATATATTCTTCAATATTTTTGTAGTAATTTGGTGCTTGTGAATCCTCTGAAAATCCTTTTAAACGTAAAATGTTAGAAGAAATATCTCCAACTATGTAAGGGTACATGTCAAAGCACTCTTCAATATATTTATTTTCAAATGTTGATAAGTCGAATGCATTCTTTGTATTTTTTATTACTTGAAACATACCTTTTGAAGTTTTAATAACCATAATATCACCTGCAAGTCATTATAACATAATGGTGATTAAATGTCATTAATTATTCTCCAAGAACTAACCTAGGTATTGCACTTTGACCATTACTGACGTAATAGCGAGGTACTTCACTATTTATAACTTCTATTGATAATGGTATTTTTGAAATAGTTGTGATGCTATTTCCTTGAAAAGGAATTGCCACTTGCACATCAACTGTTATTTGCAAGACTATCTCTATAACACTACTATTTATTCCATAATCTAAAACGTTAGATACTATTTCTATTTTATGACTTCCAACTACTTTTAAATCAACAGGTACTTTAATTCCATTTGATAAAAATATATTTCTGCTAAAGAAGTAACCAAATGGTAATTCTAAACGATTAAAATCATTATGATCATTTATTTTATTTATAGCTTCTGACATACTATTACTTGCTTGTAGACGTATTTTATTAGCTTTAAAAGTGTCAATATAAGAATAAACGACATTACCATTTGTATTTGTTACTTTTTTGCTTAATCCATCTTCTCCAATTATTGAAATAACGTCTTCTTTTAAACTATCTAAAATTATTTTTTCACTATACTCTTTAGCTTGTTGCTTAGTATAAAGTTCGATAGATTCTCCAAAATAACCAGTTGACATTCTACCAACAAATGCAAATATTAACGCAAGTACCCAAATTCTTTTTTTTTAAACCAAAAGGAGTAACGCATCTTTAACACTAGTCCCCTCAACAATACCCATTTTTTGAGCTTGTAAAGTTGATTCTTTTATTGCTCCATTTAATAAATCTTCTATTGTTTTTACACCAACTACTTTTGCACAAACGACTTGTCGTTCAATTAACTTAGGTGTGTCATAAATACCTACATCTAGTGCTCCACACATTATAAATCCAATGTCGTTTCCAACTAAAACAAAAGTTGTTTTTGGCAAATTGACTGTTATTGTATAAAATTCATGTCCTGATATTTCAATTTTTTCTTGTTTAAATTCCATATTATCATCCCCTAATACATTATATTAATTGATGCATAGAATATAACATTATGTTAATAATACATTCAGGTGATTAAAAATGAAAATTAAAAGATTGATGTCTAAAGATGTAGTAAAAGTAAATTCAAATGAAAGTATATTTACAGCAATAAAAAAAATGCACAACCACAATGTTGGTTTTATCGTAGTTTGTGACAATGATGAATTAAAAGGTGTTTTTACTGATAGAGATGCATTAATGTCTTTAATAGCAAATATAAAACTTGAAGATCCTGTTTCAAAAATAATGCGCAAGGATGTAATAACTGCCAAAACTGCCATGAGTAATATAGAGGCTGCTGAATTAATGGGTTATTATCAAATTAAACGTTTGGTAATTTTAGATGATTTTGGAAAAATAGCTGGTGTATTATCTTTAAGTGATCTAGCTAACTCTATTGAGTCGGAAGAATTGGCCTTAGAAGCGCTTTGTGAGATATCCGCAGGATTTGACAATTTTGATGATTTTATCTTAAATCATGATAATAATTTAGATGATGATGAAATTGACGATTTATAGAAAAATAAATCATTATTTAGAAAATATATATTCAAATAATAAAATGAACTTCTTTTTTAAATAAAAAAAATATCGTTTATTTAGATAAACATAATCAATGAATATATTTATTGCACTTTCTAATAAAATATACAAAATAAACAATATGAGTATGTTTCATACATCGTTTGACAAACAATATGATATTATAATAAAAATGGCGATTGCTCGCCATTTTTTTAATTACTTATTTTGTTGAATTTAATCATTAAAAACTAAACAAACACATTCACAAGCTAATGCTTCACCGCGTCCTATAAATCCCATTTTTTCATAAGTTGTTGCTTTTACACTAACTTGATTTTCATCAATATTTAAAATCTGTGCAATTGATTTTTTCATTGCAACTCTATGTGGTGCGATTTTTATATTTTGTGAGTAAATAATTAAATCTAAATTGCTTATTTTATATCCCAATTCTAGAACTTTATTGTAACATTCGGTTAAAATTATTTTTGAATCAATATTTTTATATTTTATATCTGTATCGGGAAAAAATGTTCCTAAATCTCCAAGCGCTAAACTACCAAGCAGTGATTCAGCAACAGCATGTAATACAACATCTGAGTCACTGTGTCCTAGCAAACCTAATTCATTTGGTATTTCTAAACCACCAAGTATTAATTTTCGATCGGGTACTAATTTATGAGTATCCCATGAATGTCCTATTCTATACATATTTTATCCTTTCAATATTAATTGAGCAATTTTGAAATCTAATGGTGTTGTGATTTTAAAATTTTCTTCATTACCAAAAACTATTTTAATCTTTAATGAAGTATATTTTTCAATTAAACTTATATCATCTGTAAATACTAAATCATCTTTAATGGCCATCTCGTGAGCAGCAATAATTTGTTTAGTTAGGCAAGCTTGTGGTGTCATTGCCGCAATAAGTTTGTCTCTATTTAAAGTTAATAATTTTTCATTATCCAAAATTTTTATTGTATCTTTTACTTTTGTAGCTACCAAGACAGCCGTATTTTCATTAAGATTATTCTTTACATCAAGAATAACTTCTTTTGATACAAGTGGTCTAGCTGCATCGTGAATTAAAACATACTTTGTTTCTACATTTTTCAATCCATTATAAACACTTTCTTGTCTTGTTTTTCCACCAAAAACTATTTTAACATTACTATTTACCAATGATTTTACTTCGTTGTAGTCTAGTTCGTTAATTACTAATATTATTTTCATATGTAATGATTCAAATGTTTTTAAACTATGCAAAAAAACAGGCATATCCTGTAATGGTAATAAAACCTTGTTTTTTTCACTTTTCATTCTTGTTCCAGTACCGGCCATCATGATTAATGCTGTATACATACAAATCACTTCCTAAATTACATCTTTATATGATGCATAATTACCTATAAATTGTTCCTTTTGGGCAAATCTTAATGCTTTTTCACTAGCTTTTATCAATTCTTCAGCATTTTTAACATCTGTTGATTGCGCTATACCCATAAAAACTTCTAGAGTTGTATTCAAAGTTCCAAAAGAAGTATTAACGTGAAGTATTTTTTCGTTGTTTTCTAATACTTTTTTTAATTTTTCCATCATTCTATAGTCAGTAATAACAAAAGTAAATTCTATCCCACCAACTCTAAAGATATCTTCATTATTACTAATTAGATTACTTCTTATCATTTGAACATATTTAGCGATTAACATATTACCAATATTACGTCCATATTCTTCATTTATTTTAGGAATATTATCTAATCTAAATGTAACTAGTTGAAAATTCTTGTGGTTATTATATAACTCGTTTGTTTTTACTAAAAGCTCATCTGTTGAATAAATGTTATCTAATTCTTTAATATTACTTCTTTCATAATGATCACTTTGAATAATACTTATAAATCCTAATATCTCATTTGCATTTTTGTTTTCAAATATTCTTTTCCCTATTTCTTTAACAAATTTATAACTTGTCCCAAAACTAAATCTATATGTTACTTCATATATAGGATTATTTGGAGTTAAATTTGCTAATTCATGTTGATAATAGGCTAAATCATCTGGGTGAATCAATGATAAATAATGATTAACATCGATATTATTATCATCTAATTTTAGATTATTGACGAATGAATCATTTCCCCAAATAATTTCTTCGTCTAAATTCTTAAAGAAAATAGCTTCTTCTGTTATTTCTAAGGCAGAAATAAACTTTAATCGAATACTTTCTAACTCACCATCTTTAGTTACTAACTCTTTTTCAATATTAAATAATGATTCGTCTGATTTTCTTTCGCCAACAAGCAGTCTTCCTTTATATTTTCCATTTAAAAAAATTGCAGTTTCAATTAAATTAAATGCCACACTTTGTCCACTTTTTTTATCAACTAATAATTCAATTTTTTCTTTTTTATTGGGTTTAACTTGTTGATAGTAATTTTTATAATATGATCTTAGATCATTATTGCTTGCTTCATTTCCATTAAATGATTTAACATTCCAAACCTTGTCGATTACTTCAAACAAATTTTTACCAATTACTTCATCTTTATTTAAAGAAAGTTCAGTCAAAAATAAATTAGAAGAATTTTTTATTTTATCTTTCTTATTTAATAAAATAAAAATCTTACTTTTATCCAAAGACATTATAATTTCTTTATTAAATGTTTGCTCTGAAATAGAAAACCCTGTAGAAAATAATATATATAAAACTATTACAATATTAACGCCTAATAACACATAATCGTTTATTTGTTGTAAAGATTTATCTAATGATATTTCCTCATAAAAAAACAAGAGGATTGTTGTTATAAAAACAAGAAAAAAGGAGAAAATTAAAGAGTACTTTAAAAATCTTCCTTTTAAAATGCATTGTTTAATAACTAAACCTACAACTATTAAACTAAAAATAAATGAATAAATAGGATGTTGGTGAATCATTGATATCACTCCTAAAAAATAATACTACGATAAAAAAATAAAATTATTAAAGCTGTAGCAAATAATGAAATCAAAAAAACTAAATATGGTTTTTTTATAAAAGATTTAACAGCTTTATCAGGTATTTTATGGACAAATATTGTGGCGATAGGATTGAAAATTGCATTTAATATTGATTTAATTAATCTCATAATATCCCTCCTACTTTAAGAACATGTCTAAGTATTCAAGTAACTTTTGTTTTTCTTGAATTTTAAACATAATTCCTTCAACAGCAATACTTATATTTCCAGTTTCTTCACTGACAATAATTGTAAGTGCATCGGTAACTTCACTTATACCTAAACCAGCACGATGTCTTGAACCTGTTGTTTTATCCAAATCATCTTGATGTGTTAAAACATAATATGCTCCAGCACATCTAATTTTATTTCCACGAACTATAACTGCTCCATCATGCAGTGGAGTATTTGGTGTAAATATGTTTATTAACAATTCTTTGCTAACGGCGCTATCTAATTGAATAGCTTTTTCTGCATATTGATCAAGTGAATTATGTTTTTCTATAGTTATTAATGCTCCAATTTGTCTTGAAGCTAAAAACATTACCGAATCTGCTATTTGTAATTTGGTATGATTACTTGATGATACTAATTCATGTTTTGTATCTTTACCAATTGAGTCTAAC
This sequence comes from Anaeroplasmataceae bacterium, assembly GCA_031550255.1. Taxonomy (GTDB): domain Bacteria; phylum Bacillota_I; class Bacilli_A; order Acholeplasmatales; family Anaeroplasmataceae; genus JAVBOS01. The sequence continues at coordinate 22,059 of JAVBOS010000020.1, forward strand.
GACTTTCTTATTTCCGGGGCTAAAACTATTAGAATTCCTATTATATAAACCTCTAAAAGTATTTCAAAAATTTTCGAACTAACTTCTAATGTAAATTTAATTGCAATAAAAGATATTAAAAATAAAAATAATGAAGTAATCAAAATACTTAGAGCCTTTTTATTTCTTAAAAAAAATCTTAATAAAACAAAAACAACAATAAATACCAGATATGCATCAATCGCCAATTTTATATATATATGCGAATTTAAATAATCAATTATTTTATCGAACATAATAATCACCAACTTTAATATTAATATTATATCATTTATATTAATTAATATAAAGTATTGAAAATAAAAAACAGGAGCAAATTCTCTTAACTGAATTCACTCCTACAACTTATAGGACCTTTCTTTTATTTTCACACTCTAAAACTGCTTGTTCAAAAAGTTCATCTATTGTATTTATATCTCTTAATACAGAAACCAATAATTTCCCAATTTCTTCAAGAATTGGTTCTGAACCTATAAAAACAGGTGAGAAAAAATATAACTCACTTTGTTGTATTGCTTGTTTTGCAGCTAATGCGGATATTCCGTTTCTAGTTGTATTTGCAGCATTTAAATATGTTTTATATAAACTTAATTCTGTTGCAGTTTTAGTTCCAGGTACAAACCCTGTCTCTATAGCAAACTCTGCTTGAGAAGTATTAGATAATAAATATTGTAAAAATAACCAAGAAGCTAATTCAACTTGTGGATCATCGTTTTTGAATAAGCAAATTGAAGGCCCTAAAAAGGTTACCCCTTGGTTAGATGCTTGTGGAATCATTGCGATATCAGTTTCAAACGCACCAGTAGCATGAGCTTGGTATGTAGATCCACCAGTAGAACCGATAGTCATATACATCCTTGATGGAGCACTTGTGTCCGTGAATATTACATTACAGTATCCACCAAAAATTGTTTGTGTAGTAAAGTATCCTTTTTCAAATTGTTTTTTCAAATTTGACATTAATTCCTTGTTTGCTGTATTATTAAATCTAAGTTGCCCATCATTTCCAATATATTCGATTCCATATTGTTTAGCTAAAGTTATAAAGAAATTAGCTTCATTGTCTATTCCTAATGGGGTTGACTTAGGATCAATTTCCTTAATTCTTTTACAAACTTCCCACATTTCTTCCCCTGTTGTTGGAATACTTAAGCCATTAGCATTGAAAAATGTTTTATTATAATATAGAACTTCCGTTGACTTTAAAAATGGTAAACTGTATGTTAATCCATCTACATATGACCGTCCTTGGTTTAAAAAGGCAGGTACAAAATCATTAATACTTTTTATAGAAGAAAACTTTAACTCACTTCCATTAAAACCATACTTTTCATCACTCATAAAAGTATCCAATGATTTTGTTACTGAAGCATAATTATAATAACTAACGTGTTCTGGATATCAATATGCCATTGAGGGATAGGTTTTAGTAGGTATACTTGTAAGAATACTATCACGAACTTCATTATAACCACCAACTTGCTGTTGATTAATCGTTATATTAGGATAAAGATTTTTAAACTCTGTAATTTTTCGATTTAAAATTGGTTGAAGATTTGATTGGCTCATTGTATGCCAAAATGTAACTGTAACTGGATTGCTAGTTAATTCGTTTTGAATTATTTCAAAAGCATCTTCATCTATTACAATAGCTTGTGCGTCTTGGTACCAAGACATTACCCCTTTAAAATTAATTCTATCTCCTACTGATATATTTTGTTCATCTACCGTCATATAGGCGGAGCTTGTTTTTATAGTCGTGTATGTATCAATACGTGTTTGTAAACTTTGACCATTAACAGATAAAATGATATCCCAACTTCCACATCTACTTGCGCATCTCTAAACACCGTTACATGATACTTACCTGTTGTTGTATTTAATTGTCCTATATTACAGGCAACACTATCACTTGATTTCCATTTTAGTAAATACTCTATGTTGTCAACAGTTATTGATGAATCTAAATCAAAGTTTTCAATAACGCTCTTTCCATTTTGAATTATATCTAATTTGTCAGCAGCAACTTTAATTCCTAATTCCTTTTCAGCTTTTGGTATGAAGAAAACAAACTCTTTTTCATATTCTTCTTCATTATATTTTAATGTTGCTGTTAATTTTATTGCTGTATCTACTTCATTATCTTGCTTCATTGTTACTAAATATTTATTTGTTGCTGTATTTAGTTCTCCTATATTACATAGATTATTATTTGTTTTCCATGTTATTGTATATGTTTGATTATTGTATGTTGTTGTATTTGTTAAGTAAAAGTTATCTACTATTATTTGTTCTTCTTGAGCTATCGTTAAATTTTTTGCAGCTGACTCTATATCTGATATTACTTTTACTAACTTAGGAATAAAGAAAACAAACTCTTTTTCATACTCTTCTTCATTATATTTTAATGTTGCTGTTAATTTTATTGTTGTATCTACTTCATTATCTTGCTTTATTGTTACTAAATATTTATTTGTTGTTGTATTTAGTTCTCCAATATTACATAGATTATTATTATTTGTTTTCCATGTTAGTGTATATGTTTGATTATTATAAATAAATGTATTAGTTAGATTAAAATTATTGGAGATAATCTGATTATTTTGTTCTATTTGAAATTTATTTAAGATTTCATTATTTGTAGCATTGCCGCAGGAATTTAATAAAAACAAAGTCAAAACAGCAATAATTATTAAAAGAAATTTATTCATAATGCTCCCCTTTATTTTAACAATAGTTATTTAGATTATATCATACTATATATTTATATAAAAATACTATTTCACTTCAATATCAAAAAAATAATTTTATTTCTTTTTGATTTTTACTTCAAAAAATGTTGTTTAACAAAAACTTCATTTTAATTACACATGAAAGTATTTTAAAATATTGCTAGGCAATGTCAAAGAAATTTTATAATTGGATATTTTTGATATACAACTTCCTAAAAAATAAAAAACCACTCAATTTTGAGTGGTATAACGTAAATCATCTTTTTCATCTTTATAAAAGTTAATTTTACCAGTATGATGATTTTTTATTAATTCAAAAACAACATCATTTACTTTTTGTTTATTATCTTCAACAATATCAAAATCAAAAGATGCTTCAATATCGTATTTTTTAAGTGAATTCATATATGTACTATTTAGTATGTTATGATATGTATCATTACCTACTATATATTCATCAAAAATCCCTTGTTTATCAAGTTTTTTAGGATTAGACTCTAAAAACCCAACACTATTATATTTTACAACTTCATCACAAATAATAAAAATAGTATTCATACAATTTATTGTATTTCCAGCCTTATCATTAAAACTTCCAGTTTTCATTGTTTCAGAAATCATATTTTTTATCACTTTATTAGATTTATTAAAATTATTAATGACAATAACTGGTAAAGGATATTTTAATATATGGCTTGATAATAAACCTTCATCTTCATATCCAACATAACCAGGAGGCGCTCCAATTAATGAAGAAATAGAGTGACTGTCATTATAGTTTTCTAAATCTAATTTTAGTACCATTTCTTCAGTAAACCCAAAACCTTTTTCTAAATCATTAATTAAACGATCTAATCCAATTTGGTTACCCTGATAATTAACTTTTAATAACACTTTATTTAATAATAAACCAGCTTTATTTAATAAAAAATACTTTGATAACTGTGGATAACATAAGTTTTCTACTATCATTTCATTTTTATAACCTAAAATATTATCAATAACATTATCCACATCATTTGCGGTAATATATTTTTTTTCGACACTTGATGCCGTTGCCAAAACCTCGTCTAACACATCTATTGATTTATCTGGATTATATCTTTTTACAATACGGCGTGATGCTTCATTAACTATATAGGTTAATAATTCATCTTCTAGTTTTACGTTATGGTATTGTTCATAACTGTCTTTTATTCCACAAAGTATTTTAAATGTTTCCTCTTTATCCGGTTCTTTAATAAATATTGTTTGGAAGCGTCTACTAAGTGCCTTATCTTTTTCGATACTTTTATGGTATTCAGCCGGTGTTGTTGCACCTATTAATTTAAAATCACTTCTTGCTAGAAATGGTTTAAGCATATTAGCAACATCCAGGCTTCCCTCCGTTGTTCCTGCTCCTACAATAGTATGAATCTCATCAATAAATAAAATAATATTTTTCTTTTTACTTATTTCTTTTACTACCTTATCAAGTCGTTGTTCAAAATCACCACGATACTTTGTTCCAGCTAACATTGAACCCAAGTTTAAAGATATTATTTCTGTATCCTCTTTGTTATTAAAGTTATGCAACGCTAATCCTTCGATTAATGCTGTTTTACCAACTCCCGCATTACCAATTAATAATGGGTTGTTCTTTAATTTTCTTTTTAGAATAATATTCATTCTATTAATATATTCATCTCTGCAAACAAAAACATTTAGCTCCCCTTTTTTTGCCATAGTTGTAACATTTTTTGTATATTCCAACTCTTCTTCTTGTTTGTCAAAATCGTATATTTCTCCTACATCTTCTACTAAATCATCAATATCCAGCCCAAGCATCTCTAAGATGTAACAGGCTATAGAATCTTTAGTTTTTAATGTTGCCATGAATAAATGTTCGTCACTAACTTCTTTTCCCTTTGCTAAAATAATGGCTTCCTTAAAAATATTTTCTAATGCCTTGGTAAAATCTTTTTCATCTTTGCGAATTATTATTAAATTATTAGTTTCCTCAATTACTTCTTGTTCGGTAATCTTATATTCGTTAAATAAAAATCTACACAAACTATCTTTTTGTTCATACATTGATAAAATCAAGTATTCACTTCCAACTTTTTTTATTCCTCGACTCTTACTATAACGTTGTAATTTATTAATGATTTCCAAAGCTTTAGGATTCAAACTGTCTAACAAAATAAAAACCTCCTTTAGCGTCCTTATATTATATGTTAAATTTTGGAATTACATACAATAATATTTAAACAATTATATGATATAATATGTAGTGAAAGCAAAGAGTGTGATATCATGGAAAAAGCAATAATCGTAGGTTTAGATTTACCGAATAATACATATGATATAAAATACAGTTTAGATGAATTAACAAATCTAGCATTATCAGATGAAATTATGGTTGTTGAAGTAATAATTCAAAAAGCAGAACATCCTACTGCGGCTACATTTATAGGAAAAGGAAAAGTACAAGAGGTTAAAACGGCTGTCATTGCGCACGATGCTGATTTAGTTATTTTTGATGACGAGTTAAGTCCCTCACAAATGAGAAATCTTGAAAGAGAGTTAAATGTTAAAATAATAGATAGAAGTTTCTTAATTTTAGATATATTTGCTAAAAGAGCTAAAACTAATGAGGCAATGCTAGAAATTAAATTAGCACAAAACAAATATCTTTTACCAAGATTAGCAGGATTACATGATGACTTATCTAGACAAGGTGGAGCTTCTTCAGGAGGATTTAGTGCTAAAGGTCCAGGAGAAAAACAACTTGAACTTGATAAAAGATATTTAATGACGGAAACATATCGTTTAGAACGTGAATTAGAAAAAATAAGAGGCATGAAAGAGCGTCAAAGTCAAAAAAGAAAAGAAAACGAAATAGCTATCGTAGCTTTAGTTGGCTATACGAATGCTGGAAAAAGTTCTACTATGAATACTATCTTAAATGCTGTAGAAGTTAATGATGAAAAACAAGTCTATGAAAAGGATCAATTGTTTGCTACACTTGATACTTCAACAAGACAAATTAATTATAACAATTATCAATTTTTATTAGTTGATACAGTTGGATTTGTTTCAAAGCTTCCACATCATTTAGTGAATTCCTTTCGTTCAACTTTAGAAGAAATAAAAAATGCTGACTTAATATTACATGTTGTAGATATTTCTTCTAAATATTATCAAGAACAAATGGACGTGACAAATAACGTTTTAGCATCACTTGGATGTCAACACATTCCAATGGTTTATTTATTAAATAAATATGATTTATTAGAAAATAAAGAAAGTACATTTACTGGAGCAGAAAATATACCTTTTTCAAATAAAACAAAATTAAATATTGATAAAGCATTTGAGTCTATCATCAAAAAGACTCAAAAAGAATTACTTTCACTTGAATTACTAATTCCTTATAAAGATGGGGATATTGCTAATTTTGTTGAGAAAAATTCTAAAGTTATTTCAAAATTATATTTAGATAACGGTATTCATTTTAATATTGAGATAAGTCCTAAATACTATAAGAAAGTATCTAATTACTTAATAAACGAAAATATAAATTAATATATTGACACAATAAAAATTTGTGATATAATATCTTTCGTCTCTCTCCAAGACAAGATACTATATATATTATCCAATATGGGGATAACGTTTCTACATTGTTACCGTAACACTACAATACTATAGTAAAAAAACTCTTTATTGTTTTTTTAAAAAAAGACCATACTCTCCCAAGTTGGTCTTTTTTTTTATATTCCAAAGAATTCCTTCAATATTATAATTACTTCATTAAAGTCCTTTTGTTTACAAATTTGATCCTTAACTTTTGCACTACCAGTAAGACCTTTTAAATACCAGCCAACATGACTGCGCATTTCTAACGTAGCCAGATGATCTCCTTTTAAACTAGATAACATTTCGTATTGTCTAATAATCGTTTCTAATATTTCTTCTTTAGATGGCTTTTGAGCAATAATTCCCTTAGTTAAATATTCATTAACTTCCTTGAATATCCATGGATTTCCCAATGAACCTCTACCTATCATTAAAGCATCACACTTTGTTATTTCCAATATTTCCTTAGCTGATTTATAGTCAATAACATCGCCATTAGCAATAACAGGAATATTTACTGCCTCTTTTACTTGTCTTATAATGTTCCAGTCTGCCTTACCACTATAAAACTGATTTCTCGTTCTACCATGAACAGTTATTGCACTTGCTCCAGCTTTTTCAATTAATTTAGCGTTTTCTACAGCATTAATATTATTAAAATCCCAACCAATTCTAATTTTAACTGTTACAGGTTTTTTTACCGCTTCAACGATACTTTTAGTAATCAAATAAACTTTACCAGGATCTGTCAATAATGAGGCTCCAGCTCCACTTTTTTTTGCGACCTTATTTACAGGACATCCCATGTTAATATCAATTATATCCGCATCGCTATTTTGATCAATCCACTTTGCAGCATTTACCATCGATTCTACTTCTGATCCGAATACCTGCATACTTATAGGATGTTCAATGTCATTAACTTTTGTCATCTTGATAGTTTTTTCATTTTGATAACCAAGTGCTTTATCACTTACCATTTCAGCAACTACTAATCCCGCACCCATTTGTTTACAAATTATTCTAAATGCTTCATTAGTAATTCCTGCCATAGGTGCTAAAACTAATTGATTTTTAATTTCTATTTCTCTTATTTTCCAGCCCATATTATTTTCCTAAAAGATAGTTTAATATTTTCTTTACACCATTAATTGGTAATCCAATAATATTATTTATATCTCCTGTATATTCTTTCACTAATTTATTGCCTATTCCTTGAATTGCATATGAACCTGCTTTTCCAAATGGCTCTTTTGTTTCAATGTATTTTCGTATGTCATCATCTGTTAATTCTTTAAAAGTAACGTTTGAGACTTCTAGAAAATTATATACTTGATCTTTATAAACAATTCCTACCCCACTAATAACTTGATGCGTTTTGCCCCTAAGGCTTCTTAATGTATTAAAAGCATCTTTTTCATCCATAGGTTTACCATAAACAACATTATTTAAAACAACAATAGTATCACATCCAATAACAATATCATCATAATGATCTTGTGAAACAGCTTGTGCCTTTTTTAAACCTAAACTTAAAACATTATCTTCTACAGATAAATTTTCATCGAATGTTTCATCTACTTCTTTAACAATTACTTCAAAATCATATTTATGTTCATTTAATATATCTTTTCTTCTTGGCGAAGAACTTGCTAGTATTATTTTCATTTAAATCACCTTATTTGTAATTTTATCACAATTTTTTTTATTTTAAAGAATTATCGACAAATTTATAGCACCATAGTAACTAAAATTAACTAAGGTGGTGTTATTATGAAACATATTTTACTAAAAATACTGAAATTAATGTTCTTCTCATATACATTTTATTTTTTGCCATATGAATTAAATTTCTTTATGCTAATAATTTTAGCTTTTTTTATGACAATATTATTTAATGGATATTCTTTTTTTATTGTCTTACCATTATTATTACTTAAGGAATTTCATTTATGTTTTTTAGTAATTGCAATTATTACAATTTCGTATTTGTCAAAATCATTTATTTGCAAAAATAAATTTAATTCAAATATTGCTTTTTTAATTTTAGTTATCTTTTCTACTTTTGTCTTTTTTATCTTAGACTATTTTAGTCATCCAATCAAATTAATTGTTATAATGGCTTTATTAAGCTGTTTATTATCTTTTATTATAAGCTTAAATATTTCTTTTTTTTCTAACATGAAAAATAATTTTGATTCATCAATTATTAATTATAAAACATTTTATTATATTTTATTAGCTATTTCCTACTCTTCACTAATAATAACTTTACCAAAATATTATTTAGTATTAACACTCATTTTTTTTATTTACTTAAGAAATATTAGTGATAAATTTTCATTCTTATTTATTTCAATTATTAATTTATTTATTTTTTATTTTTACTTACAACTGGACGATATTACACAATTCTTTATTATCATATTTATTTTATATAACCCAAATATAATAACATTTATAATGTATTACTTGTTCTTAATTGTTTACAACAATCATATGGACAAACCTATAGTTGAAACAGTAATTATTTCTACAATTATCTTTATTAATCTAATTACATCTTTCAAGACATATAAAAAGAATAATAATAGTAATAACCGCATTAAAGAAACTCTTGAAGATTACTTATCTTATTTAGACATAACACATACTCAATTAATTACATCATCAAACAATTATCTTTTAGAAAAAAGAATTGACGATGTTGTTAATCATTTTTGTAATAATTGTTCTAGTTCAAATAAGTGTCTAAATAAAAATAAGGTTTACGCCTATAATTACTTTAAATTAGCTTTGACAAAAGA
>JAVBOS010000167.1:0-21881 GCA_031550255.1 Anaeroplasmataceae bacterium
TAAAGGTCACGAAATAAATCCTAAATTAAATGAATATCTACTTAACAAAATAAAGGAAATCGGTATTGGCGTGTATGATTTATTTGGGTGTAGTGGAATAATAAGAATAGACTTAATGATTAAAGATGAAAAAGTATTTGTTAATGAAGTAAATACGACACCTGGTGCTTTGGCAAACTATTTATTTTCTGATTTTAAAAAAATAATAAATGAATTAATAAATAAAAGTATTATCGATTTTAAAAATCAAAAACAAATTATTAACTCTTATGAAACAAATATTTTAAATATAAAATCAATGAAAAAGTAATTTATAACTAAATATATGATATAATAGCCTAATAAAGAGGGTGTGTATCATGTATAAAAAAGCTAGTGCTTCACAAAGAAGTTTGGCCTTAATAATTGATTTTATATTACTTTTGATATTCACATTTATAATCCTTAGTTTATTTAAAAATAGATGCTCCTAATTTACCAGAAGGACTAAAAAATACAATTAATATTGAGGAAATGTCGGCTGAAGATAATTCTATTATTTTAAAATATTATGAAGAAGCATTCTTATTTTTGGGAATAAATTTAGTTATTTTATTTTTACTATTTACAATCTACTTTGTCATTATTGCCAGTATTTGGAAACCTCAAACAGTTGGTCGCATGCTAATGAAAATTAAAGTAGTTTCTTTAACAAAAAAACCAAATATTTTCACACTATTTTTAAGAGATGTTGTTGGGTTTATATTTATTGGTTTTTTTGGAAATGTTTGTTTTTGGTTACCAGTTATAATAAACATATCAATGATATTTGGTGTTAGAAAAACTACTATTCATGATTTATTAGCTAAAACAGATGTAATATCTTTAAAAGTAATCGAAGAAGATAAGTATGATGTTTTATTTGATTAAGTTGACAAAAAAATGTTTTTAAATTAAAATTAAAATAATGAAAAGAGGATTATTTATGAAAGTAAAAGCAACACCAGGAAAAAGATTTTGTGCCGCAATAATCGATTTTATTTTATATGAAGTCGTAGTTCAAATAATTGCTAAGATTCGTGATTTAATAAAACCACTTACATATACATATCAACAGGCACTCGAAAAATCAAGAGAGGGAGATATAACTGCAGTTTTTAAATATATGAAAGAAAATTTGCTTTTTAATTTAGTTGTGTTAGTAGCATTCTTTCTATATTTTGTTGTATTACCTTATTTTTGGGATAAACAAACAATTGGACGTCTTGTAACAAAGACAAAAGTACTATATTTAAATGAAAAGCCATCTTTTGGAAAAATTGCACTTCGTGAGGTAGTTGGGACATATTTAATTACAATTCAATTGATTGTTTGTTGCTGTATTCCTGGATTTATCAATCTAGTATTCTTGTTAGGTCAAGAAAACACAGTCATAGCTGATAAAATTGCGGGAACAACTTTTGTTGATTTGGAAATTGAACCAGAACAACCTAATGATGATAATATAATAGATCTATAATTAGAAGCAGAAGTTATTCTGCTTTTTTCTTTGTAAAAACTATTTTTTTTATTTTTTACATGTTATAATTAATAAAAGGTTGGTGTTACTATGGATTTGAAACCCCCATTTAAATATTTAATAATTAAATCTAACACCAATATCGATAAAGTGTTTTTAGAAGATTTTTTCAAAGGACTTGTTGGAAAAAGAGTGATCATAGAATATAAAGATAACTGTTTAGTTATACTACATAATTATATCGATGATTTAAATATTGAAGAAGCAGTTGTATCTTTAAATAGTGAAATGTATTTTGATGTTTGGGTATATTCATCAAAAATTTGTAATTCAGAAAAAGAATTTAATGATAACTATAATCTAATTATTAAAAGCTTCAAAAAAATTAATAGTGAAGAACGATTTATAGGCGAAAAGTCTTTAACAAAAAATAATGTTTTAGTTAGCGTGAATGAAGATATTAAAAAGCTAGTTCTTGGAAGATATTACGAAGATGAAGAAATGATCAAAATATTAAAGATGTTTTTTGAATGTAATATGAATTCTACTAAAGCAGCTAATAATTTATATATGCACCGAAATACTTTATTAAATAAATTAGATAAATTTATTGAAGTTACAGGGTATGATATAAAAAAATTTGAAGATGCAATGACAATATATCTTATTATAAATAATTAATGTGCACACTGCACATTTTTTTTATAATAAAAAATGGTAAAATAGTATTATAAACTAGGAGGTATTTTTAAATGGCAACTTTAAAAATGAAAAACATTAACAAAATTTATCCTAATGGTGTACAAGCGGTTTTTGATTTCAATTTAGATATCAAAGACAAAGAATTCATTGTATTCGTAGGACCATCAGGATGTGGTAAATCAACAACTTTACGTATGATTGCCGGATTAGAAGAAATTTCAAGTGGAGAATTCTACATTGATGATGTATTAATGAATGATGTGGCACCAAAAGATAGAGATATCGCGATGGTATTCCAATCATATGCATTATATCCACATATGACAGTTTACGATAACATGGCATTTGGATTACAATTACGCCGTGTACCAAGAGAAGAAATTCAAAGAAAAGTAGCAGAAGCTGCTGAAATTCTAGGGTTAACTCCATATTTAAATCGTAAACCAAAAGCATTATCAGGAGGGCAACGTCAACGTGTTGCTTTAGGACGTGCGATAGTTCGTAATGCTAAAGTGTTCTTAATGGACGAACCATTATCAAATCTAGATGCTAAATTACGTGTACAAATGCGTGGAGAATTAACTAAATTACACAATCAATTACAATCAACAACTATTTATGTAACACATGACCAAATTGAAGCTATGACAATGGCTACAAGAATTGTTGTTATGAAAGATGGTTATATTCAACAAGTTGGAACACCAAAAGTTATTTATGATAATCCAGCAAACATGTTCGTTGCAGGATTCATGGGAACTCCTCCGATGAACTTTATTACAGGAACAATTAATGAAAAAGGTGTATTTACGACTCCAGAAAATGATTGTAAAGTTGTAGTTCCAGCTTCAAAATTAGAAGCAGTTAAAGCTAATGATTTATTTAACAAAACAATTGTTTTAGGTATTAGACCTGAAAACATTCATGATGATGAAGTTGTAATTGAAACTTATTCTGATTCAATTGTTGAAGTTACTGTTGACGTAGCAGAATTACTTGGAGCAGAAACAAATATTTACGCAACTATTAATGGTTCAAATGTTTGTGCATCAGTTAATGCTCGTTCTGATTTAAAAATCGGAAGTAAAGTAAGACTTGCATTTGATATGAATAAATGTCATTTATTTAATGCTGAAACTGAAGAATGCATTACAAGAACTAAATAATAATTTAAAGCATCCATTAAAGGATGCTTTTTTTATACAAAAAGGAGCAATGTTATAAATGATTAATGTAATTTATTCAAATGTTTCACAACATTTTTTTATTAAAGATTTTAAAAAAATAAACATAAAAAGTTGTACTTACTTTATTAATTATCTGCTAAAAATTAATCTAATCTCCTTAAAAACATATACAAAATATATAAAAGAAAATACGGAACTTAAGTATAACTTACCTATATATTTAAACAAGTCTTTATTATTATTTGAATGTAAAACAAGTAACTTAGATGAAAAAATATATTTAAACTTTTTTTCTATAATTGGAATAAGTGAAAAAGATAATAAAACTCAAGTCGTATTTAACAATGGAGATTATTTTTTTATTGATATTTCTTTAGATAAAGTTAAAAAGCAAATGTCTAAATGTAATAAAATAATTGAGTACTTGAATATGGTCGAAAAAACGTATTAAATGTATGCGTTTTCATTGTTTAGTGACTTTAACAAGCGTTGTATAACATACCATTTAATGGTATAATAAAAGTTGTAAATTAGTACATTTTTATTTATGGAGGGACCAAGAAATGGCTAAAAAAATAGTTTCAGATTTAAAAGTAAAAGGAAAGAAAGTATTAATCCGTGTTGACTTTAATGTACCAATGGATGATAACGGAGTAATTACTGACGACAATCGTATTCGCGAGGCTTTACCAACGATTGAGTATGTATTGAATAATGGAGGAAAAGCGATTGTTTTCTCACATTTAGGACGTGTAAAAACGGCTGAAGATAAAGCAACAAATAGTTTAAAACCTGTTGCCGCTAGATTAGAAGAATTATTAGGAAAAAAAGTTACATTTGTTCCAGAAACAAGAGGAACAGAATTAGAAAATGCTATTAATGCAATGACTGATGGACAAATCTTAATGTTTGAAAACACAAGATTTGAAGATATTGATGGTAATAAAGAATCTAAAAACAATCCAGAATTAGCGAAATACTGGGCTTCATTAGGTGATTTATTTGTAAACGATGCATTTGGTACTGCACATAGAGCTGCTGCATCAAATGTTGGTATTGCTGCTAATATCGCTGAAACAGCTGCTGGTTTCTTATTAGAAAAAGAAATCAGATTTATTGGTGGAGCTGTTGATAATCCAGTTAGACCATTTGTTGCTGTATTAGGTGGATCTAAAGTTAGTGACAAAATTGAAGTAATTAGTAGTTTAATTGAAAAAGCTGACAAAGTATTAATAGGTGGAGGAATGATGTTTACATTCTTAAAAGCTTTAGGATACAATGTTGGTAAATCAAAATGTGAAGATGATAAAGTTGAATTAGCAAAAGAATTACTTGCTAAAGCAAATGGAAAAATTGTATTACCTGTTGATACAATTTGTGCAAAAGAATTTAGCAATGATGTTCCAAGTCATACAGTAAGCGTTGAAAATATTGCTGCTGATGAAATGGGATTAGATATCGGAGCAAAAAGTTTAGAATTATTCTCAAATGTATTATCAACTGCTAAAACAGTTGTATGGAATGGACCAATGGGTGTATTTGAAATGTCAAATTATGCTGCTGGTACAATCGGAGTTTGTGAAGCAATTTCTAATTTAAAAGGAGCTAACACTATCGTTGGTGGTGGAGACAGTGCTGCAGCAGCAATTCAATTTGGTTATGCATCAAAATTCTCACACATTTCAACAGGTGGAGGAGCTTCATTAGAATATTTAGAAGGTAAAGTTCTTCCTGGTATTGCTTGCGTAGATCAAAAATAAATTTATGCAAATTGGCAGTAAGATTCGAGAGCTTCGCTTAGAAAATGGTTTGACGCAAGAAGAATTAGCCAATCGAGTTGAACTCACAAAAGGTTACATTTCTCAATTAGAAAATGATTTAACAAGTCCATCAATTGAGACATTAATGGATTTGCTAGAAATATTAGGTACCAATATAAGTGATTTTTTCAGCAATAATGTCGATGAAAAAGTACAATTTAGTAAAGATGAATTCTTTCAAAAATATAATCCAACACTGCATCATAACATAAGTTGGATTGTACCTAATGCTTTAAAATATGAAATGGAACCGATTATAATAGAAATAGAACCAAATGGTGAATCATTTAAAGATGAGTCACATCCGGGAGAGGAATTTGGTTATGTTCTAGAAGGCGAAATTGTATTGTTTTTAGGTAAAAAACGCTATAGGGTAAAAAAGGGAGAAACATTTTATTATAGAGCAAATCAAGAACACTACATTACTAATGCTACAAAGAATATGGCTAAGGTACTTTGGATAAGTACACCGCCGATGTTTTAGGAGAAAATTATGGAAAAGAATATTGTTGTAAAAAGTACAGTTGGTTTACATGCTAGTTTAGCAGCTAAGGTTGTTCAAACAGCATCAAAATATGCGGTTGATATTAATTTGTACTACCATGATAAAGTAGTGGATATTAAATCAATTTTAGGACTTATGTCGTTAGCTATTCCTAGCGGAGAGAATGTAAAAATAGTTGCAACTGGAAATCAAGCGGAAGCAGCTATAGAAGATATTGCTGCCATCTTAGAAAAATAATAAAATAAGGATGGATTAGTCTATGAGAAAGCCTGTAATGGCCGGAAATTGGAAGATGAACAAAACTCGTGATGAAGCATTACAATTCATTTACACGATAAATCAATCTCTTCCAACTTCTACTGAAGTTGAAAGTATAATTTTTGCCCCTGAAATTTTTTTACGCTGTTTAGTGAAACGTCAAGGAAATGAACTAAAAATCGGCGCACAAAATATTCACTATGCAGATAGTGGAGAATTTACTGGTGAATTATCACCTGTAATGGCAAAAACTACTGGAGTAACACACGTTTTAATTGGACATAATGAAAGAAGAAAATACGCGAATGAAACTGATGAATCAGTTAATTTAAAAGTTCAAGCAGCTTTTAAACATGATTTAATACCAGTTTTATGTTGTGGTGAAACAGAATTTGAATATGATAACAATACAACAGAAGAATCATTAAAACGTCAAATAACAATAGCTTTAAATGGTGTTCAAAAAAGTAATGTTGAAAATTTAATTATTGCATATGAACCAGTATGGGCAATCGGTACTGGTAAACGTGCAACCTCTGAAGTAGCGAATAATGAAGCGAAATTTATTAGAAGTATAGTAGCTTCATTATATGATGTACAAACAAGTGAAAAAGTTAGAATTCTTTATGGTGGAAGTGTTTCTACAGATACAGTAACTGGATACATATCACAATCTGATATTGATGGATGTTTAGTTGGAAAAGCAAGTCTAGACCCAGCTAGCTTCATTCAATTAGTAAAGGCTTGCCTATAAAATTAAAAGCACAATTAAACTCGATTTATTCGAGTAATTGTGCTTTTTTTCTCTTCATAGTAGCTTCATAAATTATGATAGAAGCTGCAACTCCAACATTTAAACTATTATTAGAACCAAACATAGGAATAAAAACTTTTTCATGTTTTTCTTTATACCAATTTTCGTTAATTCCAAAACGTTCATTACCAACGACAATTGCAATCTTTCCTTTATAATCATAGTGTTGATAATCATTGCCTAAATTAGGTTCACCTAAATAGATAGTGTAGTTATTTTCTAATAACCAATTTTGAACATCAATATAAGTTCCTTCAGCTGTAGGAACAATTAAATTTGCTCCTCTAGCTGAAGATGCAAGCTTAGTATTATTTAATTTTGTAATAGGATCAACTAATATTATTCCATCGGCTGCAGCACTATCTAAAGTACGATATATAGTGCCTAAATTACCAGGAATTTCTAGTTTATCTGTAATAATTAAATAATTATATTTCTTCATATCTTCTAAATATAAAGTATTTAATTTTAATACTGCAATCAAACCAACGGCATTTTCTTTTTGTGCTAATTTTTCAAAAACACTTTTAGTTGTTGAATAAACTTCTTTTGAAATTTTAGTTATTTTATCAATTAGTTCTTGTGTCTCATTATGATATAAACAATCTTCAATAAAAATGAATTCAAGAAATTCTATATTATTTTCAAAAGCAACCTTGATAACCGTTAAGTCATCAGTAACAACTTTATCTTTTATTTTGTTATTTGATAACATCTGTTTTAATTCTTTTATTTTAGGATTACTATTACCTAATTTTATAATACTCATATAATCATTTCCTTTAGATGTAATCAATTATATCATATTTAGTAATATATATTACAGTATGATTTATGTAAATTATATATAATATATATATGAATGGAGTGATATAATGAAAAAATTGATTATATCTATAATGATCATTTTAGGATTTTTTGTTTTTAGTGCATGTAAAAAAGAAGATGTTAGTTTTAAAGTTTTAGTTCCAAGTGGCTCTCCATCTTTAGCACAAGTTAAAATGCATAAAGAATTACCAATATTGGCTGATAATATATCTTATTCGATAGATTCAGTTAGTGGAGCGCAAGCTATACCAGCAGCATTTGCTTCAGAAGAATATGAAATAATCTACGCTCCAGTAAACATTGGTGCTAAAATGTATAACAATAATCAAAAATACGTTTATGTAGCGAATGTAACATGGGGTAATCTATTTTTTGCGACAACAAAAATTGGCGATTTTAATATTGCATCATTAAATAATCAAGTAGTTAATATGTTTGGTGCAGGAACAATAAATGATGTTATTATAAAACACATATTAAAAGAAAAAGGTATTAATATATCAACTGATTCAACATATGAATCAGGAACTGATATTACAAAAAATAAATTAGTAACAGTAAATGACTCAATTGTTTTAATAGCTGAACCTGTTTTAAGTGCTGCTAAAATGGCATTATTAGCAAGAGATGTAGTTACTAAGACAATAAGTGTTCAAGATTTATGGAAAGAAGTTACAGGTGATGATTCTTATCCACAAGCAGGAATATTTGTAAAAAAAGAATTTTTAGATAAAAATGAAAAAGTAATAAAAAAATACTTAAAAGAAGTTGAAGGATCATGCGAATATGTCAATTCAAATCCTTCAGATGCAGCACAAATGGCAACGGATTTAGAATATGGATTACCAGCCGTCAGTGTTTTAAAAGAAGCTATACCAAATTGCAATATTAAATTTAAAACTGCGAAAGATACAAAAGAATCTTTAGAAAAGGTTTTTAATTTAGATTTGTCGCAAATTGGTGGAAAACTTCCGGATAAAGATTTTTACGCATTGTAAATATGAAAAAATATCTTACATATTTAAGTTCTATTTTATTTATATATATTCTTGCTTTTATCATTTATTATAAAATAAATAATTCACTTGTCTTTCCTAATCCTAATGATGTTATAAAAGAAACATTTATTTTACTAGGGATGAAAAAAACATATTTAGTTATTTTTTTTAGCTTTAAAAGATTATTTATTTCGCTATTATTTAGTTTTTTTATTGGAATAATACTTGGAATAACAGCAGGTTTAAACAAATATGTCAATTATTTTTTAAGACCAATAATTACAATATTCAGAACTATACCGCTAGCGAGTGTAATTCTTTTAATTATGATGATATTTGGTATTACCAAGAGTCCATTTTTTGTTATTTCATTAATGATTATACCAGTAGTTTATGAAGCATTTTATAATGGAATTATCAATATTGATAAAGAAATTAATGATGTATGGAGATTAGATACTTCACTTAACATTTTAGTTGTTAGAAGAGTCTTATTGCCAACGATTGTCCCATTTGCAAAAACTGCTTATATTCAATCAATTGGACTTGGAATAAAGGTTTTAGTAATGTCAGAATTTATTGCTCAAACAAAAAATTCGGTTGGTAAAGAATTAGTTTCAGCTAGTAATAATATAATGTACACAACTGTATTAGCCTGGACAATAATATTAATTACAATTGTTCTTATTATTGAGATAATCCCAAAGATGTTTTCAAATATATCAAAAGTATAATAAAAAGGAGTCCTTGGACTCCTTTATTATTATCTGTTGTAGAATTCTACGATTAATTGTTCTTTAATTTCTGGTAAGAATTCATTACGTTCTGGTAATCTTACAAATGTACCAACACCTGTATTTTCATCATAAGTAACATATTCTTTTCTAGCAATTACAGCTTCTAAAGCAGCTTTAACAACTACTAATCCTTTTGAAGCTTCTTTTAAAGAAATTTTTTGACCTGGAGTAACACGGTAAGAAGCGATATCCACTTTCTTTCCATTTACTAAAATGTGTCCATGGTTAACTAATTGTCTTGCTTGTGCTCTTGTAGAAGCAAATCCTAAACGGTAAACTAAGTTGTCTAAACGGCTTTCTAATAATACTAAGAAGTTTAAACCAGTTTTTCCTGGAATTCTTGCAGCTTCATCGAATAAGTTTCTGAATTGTTTTTCACTTACTCCATATGTAAATCTTACTCTTTGTTTTTCTTGTTTTTGTGTACCATATTCGCTTAATTTCGAACGTCTTTGTCCATGTTGTCCTGGCGCATAAGCTCTTTTAGCTAATTCTTTACCAGTTTCAGTAACTGAATAACCTAGACGACGAGAAATTTTCCAGCTTGGTCCTGTGTATCTTGACATTGCTTTTTGTCCTCCTATAAATGTCCATTTTGGGCAAAATTGAATCGACATTCTAACGACTTTAGGATATCTTAACTTCCATACCTTCATCTAAAGCAGCCGAGATTACTAGTATGCCACCTATAGGGAAAAGATATTTACTAAAGCCATTAAAATAGCTGCTTTTTACCCAAGCTTTTAAATTATACCAAAATAACTTAAATAAGTCAATGAAAATATAACTAAGTAAAAATTTTAAACCAAGTTATTTACTAATATAGAAATAAATTTTTCTAAATTTAATTTATCAATATCATCAAAATTATTTAATTCTGGCGAATCAATATCAAGTACACCAAAAAGAATATTATTTTTAATAATAGGTAAAACTATTTCACTATTAGAATTACTATCACAAGCAATATGTCCAGGAAATTCATGAACATTAGGAACAACAGTTGTAGTCAAATTTTTAGCCGTTGTACCACAAACACCTTTACCTATTGCAATATTTGTGCAAGCTGGTAATCCTTGAAAAGGACCTAATATTAATTCATTATTTTCGAACAAATAAAAGCCTACCCAGTTAATATCCTTTAAATACGCATTAAGTAGTGCTGAAGCATTACTTAGATTTGTAATATTATTTTTTATACCAAAAAACATATGATTGGCACTTTCTAAAATTTTATTATACATTTCTTGTTTCGTTTTATAGTTTTTGTCAATTGTAAACATCTTAATCACCCTTTTTTCTAGATATATTATACTTTATATGATAAAATAAAAAAAGACTGGAGTGAAACTAAATGTTATATAATCAAATTTTAGTTAGATACGGAGATTTAACATTAAAAGGAAAAAATAAAAAAGAATTCTTAAATAGACTATATAGATTAGTAAAAATTAAATTAAAAGACTTAAATGTAGAAATAATAAATACATATGATAGAATTTATATAAATATTTTAAACGAAGATCATAATAATATAATTGAAGCCTTAAACACTGTTTCTGGCCTACATTCATATAGTTTAGTAGTTAAATGTGAAAGTAATCTTGAAGTAATAAAAGAAAAAGCAATTGAATTAATTAAAGAAGAAGTTAAGACAAGAACGTCATTTAAAATAGAAACAAGAAGAGCAAATAAGAAATTTCCATTAACAAGTCAAGAAATTTCAAAAGAAATTGCTCCAGCTGTTTTAAAATCATCACAAAATCTATATGTTGATGTTCATAATCCAGAATTACTTCTACAAATAGAAGTAAGAGAAGATGCCACATATATATTTACAAATGAAATAAAAGGTATTGGTGGATTTCCTGTTGGAGTAGCTGGTAAAGGATTATTAATGATTAGTGGTGGTATTGATTCACCAGTTGCAGGATTCTTAGCTCAAAAACAAGGAATTGAGATTGAATGTATTCATTTTGAATCAACTCCATTAACAAGTATTGAATCAGCCCAAAAGGTTGTTGACTTGGTAAAAGTAATGGCTAAGTTTGCACCTAATAATAAAATCAAATTACATATGGTGCCATTCATGGAATTACATATGGCAATTTTAGATAATATTCAAGATTCATATAAAATAACAATTATGAGAAGAGTAATGTATAAGCTTGCAAGCAAATATGCTCAAAATAAAGGTATCCTATGTTTAATAAATGGTGAATCAGTTGGTCAGGTTGCAAGTCAAACATTACAAAGTATGTCAGTTATAAATAGTGTAACAAATATGCCTGTTATTAGACCACTAGCAACTTATGATAAAAACGATATTGTAAAATTAGCAAGAAAAATATGAACATTTGAACTTTCAATTAAACCATTTGAGGATTGCTGTACAATTTATGTACCACAAGCCCCAGCAACAGCTCCAAAGTTAGATAAATGTTTACAATTTGAACAAGTATTTGACTTTGATACATTGATTGAAAATACTATAAATAGGATAAAAACTATTGATTTAGACACGAAAAGCGATTTAGACTTGACACTTTTAGGATTAGAAGTAAGAAATGTGTTATAATTTTGTATAAACTTTAATAACTTGGAAATGATAATATTTGCAAGGAGGTGAAGTTAAATGGCAACAAAAAGCAATAAAACTTCTATGAATTCTACAAATAATTCAAATTCAAGCAATTATAATAATAATTTAAAATATGAAATAGCTGATGAATTAGGTGTTCAATTAGGTGGAGATGCAACAGCTCGCGATAACGGTAGAGTTGGTGGTCAAGTTACTAAACAATTAGTATCTCGTGGACAACAAAACACTGATAGAGAATCAATGAAATATGAAACAGCTGAAGAATTAGGTATCCAAATGGGTGCTGATGCAACAGCTCGTGAAAACGGTAGAGTTGGTGGATCAATTACTAAAAAATTAGTAAACAAAGGAAAAGGTTCAAACAACTAATAACTTTAAAAAAGGTGGATATTCCACCTTTTTATTTTTATATTATAAATAAAATTTATATTTTTTTCAGTTTAAATAACATGTTATACAAGTGTTTACTTTAAACTTGATTTTTATAATATTTAGGTATATAACATATTTTATACATGATTGGGAGATGAAAGAATGTCATATAAATTTTTATTAGATTTAGCAATAATTTTGTTAAGTACAAAATTATTAGGATTAGTTACAAGAAGAATTCATATGCCGCAAGTTGTTGGTGCTTTATTAGCTGGATTAATTTTAGGACCAGTTGGCTTTAACATTTTACAAGAAACAGATTTTATTAAAATGCTAGCTGAATTAGGAGTAGTAATATTAATGTTTACAGCTGGATTAGATACTAATTTAGTTAATTTAAAGAAATCTGGTAAGGCTTCATTAATTATTGCTATAATTGGAGTTATAGTGCCATTATTGGGTGGTTTTTTAGTTGCTGCCGCGTTTAATGGATTTAATAACATGACACAAGCAAAGGTTGTTGAAAATATATTTGTAGGTGTTATTTTAACCGCTACAAGCGTTAGTATAACTGTTGAAACATTAAAAGAATTAGGAAAACTTTCTACAAAAGTAAGTGATGCTATATTAGGTGCTGCTTTAATTGATGATGTTATAGGAATAATAGTTTTAACAATCGCTACAAGTATTGCAGATCCAAGTGTAAATATTGCAATCATTTTATTAAAAATATTTGGATTTTTCGCATTATCATTTGTTGTTGGTATTTTATCTTATAAGATATTTAAATATTGGTTTAGTAGACAACAAAAAGAGGTTAGAAGGATAAGCATTGCTGCTTTAGTATATTGCTTAGTTTTTGCTTATGTTGCTGAACATTTCTTTGGAATTGCTGATATTACAGGTGCATTTATTGCAGGATTAATATTATCTCAAACAATGCATCATGAATATATTGCAAAAAGAGTCGACGTATTATCATACTTATTGTTATCGCCGATATTTTTTGCCAGTATAGGAATAAGTGTCGTTTTACCTCAGATGAATTTAAATATCATTATGTTTACAATTGCTTTACTTTTAGTAGCAATATTAAGTAAAGTTGTTGGATGTTTTATAGGTGCAAAAATAACAAAGTTTAATAATGCAGATTCATTAAGAATTGGTATTGGAATGGTATCAAGAGGAGAAGTTGCGCTAATTGTTTTAAGTAAAGGAAATGAACTGGGAATAATTAATCCTAATTATGCTGGACCTGTAATCATTATAATTGTTTTAACAACAATATTAGCTCCAATATTTTTGAAACTTGCTTATAAAAATGATAAGAACGAATTGATTTTAAAACAAGAATAATAGCAAAAACACATTATTTTTTATAATGTGTTTTTTGTTTTTAACCTTTAAGATAAATATGATATAATACTTTTGGTGATTAAAATGATAACATCATTAAATAATGAAAAAATAAAATCAATTACAAATCTTAAGCAAAGTAAATTTAGAAAAGAAACTGGATTATTTTTAGTTGAAGGTGAACATTTAGTAAAAGAAGCAAGACTTGCTAATGTTTTAGTGGAGACATATACAATAACGCACAATTTAGAAGGCGAACTAGTTAGTGAACAAGTAATGAAAAAAATTTGTAATACAGATACAGTTATTAAACAAATAGGTATCTGTAAATTAATTACAAAAGATTTAATAGCTTCTAAAATTCTTATTTTAGACAAAGTTCAAGATCCAGGTAATCTAGGAACATTAATGCGTAGCGCTAAAGCATTTAAATTTGATACTATTTTTTTATCAGATGGATGTGTTGATATATATAATGATAAAGTAATTAGAAGTAGCCAAGGCGCAATATTTAAACTAAACTTTATAACAGGAAATATTGTTGAATTCATTAATAAAATTAAAAATACACATAATGTATTTGGAACCGACGTTACAAATGGTGTTGATGTTAAAAATATTAATTTGAAAGAGAATGTTGCTGTTATATTAGGTAACGAAGGTTATGGAATAAGTGAAGAAGTAAAAAAACTTAATCTTAAAAATATTTATATTAATATGGATAATACAGAATCATTAAATGTAAGTGTTGCTGGAAGTATAATAATGTATGAATTAAATAAATAAAATCATCCTTGGATGATTTTTTTTAATAAAAAAAGACGATTTTATTCGTCTTCGCTTTCTTCATCTATTTCATATAGCGGTTCTAAATTAGGTAAATCTTTAAACAACTTATCCGTAAACATAATACCATCTAAATGATCGTATTCATGTTGAAATACAATTGCAGGATAACCTTCTAATTGCATTGTCACATGACGACCACTATCTTTAGAAAAATCATAAATATAACATTTAATTGTTATTTCATAATGCCTAGGTGTTAAACCTGTTGTATTTTCATCAACACTTAAACAACCTTCTCCACCTGGCAAGTATGTCATTTCTTTACTTTTGTTAACTATTTTAGGATTAACAATAGCAAGAGAATAAAGTTTATCATCATCTAGAAAATCAGTAAAATGAACAGCAAACATTCGCTTATTAACTCCAACTTGTACGGCAGCAATTCCGACACCTGGTCTAATTTGATATTGTTCAACTAATTTATCAATGTGAGATGCTACAACATATTCATAAAGTCCAGCTAAAACTTTTTTATCTTCAGCTGATAATGGAATTGAAACGTCCTTTGAAACTTGTTTTAATATAGGATCACCTAATTTTACTATATCCTTAGAAAAATACATAATATCACCTATGTCATTATAACATAGATGAAACTATTATGCTATTAAAATCTAGAAGCTCCGATAATTACTAAAAGGATGAATAAAACAAGAATCAACGCATAACCAGCTCCACGGTTGTTGTTATTGCAGCAAGGATTATAACCATAGTTTTGGCAGCAACCATTTTGAGGCATTTGACCATAGTAATACATAAATACACCTCCTTGTCACTATATTATATGTGTGTATTTAAATATGTACTGTGCTAATGACTATTCATCGAAATAGATTTCTTTTTCGTACTTGTCATCAGTACGTAATCCTAAGAAGCTTTCAACTCGTCTTAAACGATTATTTAAATTCCTTAGTTTCCTATTAACCTCCTCAAGCTCATAAATTATTCTTTGCATTTGTGTGTTCTCGTAATACGCATTTGGCATATATTGATTCATATTAGTATCTTTTGATCTAAACAAAATTATCACTCCCTATATTATTATATGTGACAATAATCATATGGTTATTTTTTTTATATCAGTTAATAATAATAAAGGTGATTAATTTGGAAAACAAAATATATAAAGGAGCTTTTTTCTTAGGAGCTTCAAATGTTTTAGTAAAAATACTAGGTTTAATAATTATAATTCCTTTTTCAAGAATGGTTGGACCTATTGGAACATCATTATATAGTTATGCATATGTCCCATATGTTTTTTTTATGGATGTATCCACAATAGGATTAGTTCCGGGGGTAAGTAAATTAACAAGTAAATTTCAAGCCTCAAATGAAGAAGATAAAACTAGATACCTAATATATAAAAGTAAAAAAATAATGTTACTAATTGGATTAATTTCTTTTACACTTTTAAACTTACTAGCTCCATTTTTAGCTAAATTAGTTTTAGGTGGTAATAAAGAACTAAACAATTCAACTAAAGATGTGATTTTTGCTATAAGGTGTATCAGTCCATCACTTATTTTAGGGCCAATAGTAAGCCTTTATAGAGGTTTTTTACAAGGAAATAGAAATATGTACCCAACTGCTATAAGTCTTATTATAGAACAAATAATCAGGTTTGTTATTATATTATCAGGAACCTATATTTATATAAAGGTATTAAAAAGTAATTACAAATACCCTGTTTTTTTAGCAGTGTTTTCTTCTGCGGTAGCTTTATTTTTAGCTTATTTGTTTCTGGGAATATTTTCCAAAAAGTATACAAAAGGTAATAAGGAAGAGTTTTCTTATTTAAAGATACTATATAAAACATGTATTCCAATAGGTATAACAACAATTTTTCTTACTATCTATCAATTAATTGACTCTGTTACGTTTAATAAATATCTTTTAGTTTATGGCGCTACAAATGTAGAAACAATGTATGCACTATATTCTTTTGAATCAATGAGATTAATAATTATTCCAGTATTATTAGCTCAAAGTCTTGCTACAAGTTTAATGCCTAATATAACAAAGATGCATACAGAACAACAATTTGATTTGAGAAATAAAGAAATTAATAAAATTATTGAGTTAGTAATTTCTTTTGTAATTTCAGTACTTATTATTTTTATTTATTTTTCTAAGGAAATATATATACTTTTTTATAATAACGATATAAATGGACCTAAAATATTAGCTTCAACGTGTTATTTAATTTATGTTTTTGGAATCAACAAAGTATTGATTGCTATTTTACAAGGAATATCGAAGGCTAAATATTTAATAATAACAACTATTTGTAGTTTTTTACTAAAATATATCTTAAATATTTTACTGATTTCTAAATTAGGTTATATAGGAGGAGTATTATCTTCTTTTATTTCAGTATTTATAATTCTTTTAGTTGGATTTTATCTTTTGAAAAAAGAAAATATAATTACAATAAAAAAAATTTTATTAATAAATTTTAAATATATAATAATAGGAATATTATCATTAATGTTTTTAATATCAATAAGAATAACTTTTAATGTTAATATGGAAAATTTTAAAACACACTTAATTGGATTGTCATTATATGGGTTATTATATTTTTTATTTTTCTATATTATGAATAAAATACTTAAAAAATAAATTTTATGATATAATATTTATGGTGAAGTTATATGATACTTTTAGTTGGGGCTAGCGCCTCTGGAAAAACAGAGATTGGAAAACAATTAGAAAAAAAATACAACTTTACAAAGGTTGTTACCTATACAACTAGGCAAAAGAGAGTTAATGAAATTGATGATGTCGATTATCATTTTATTTCAAAGGATTTATTTTTGAAATTTAAGGAAAGTAATTTTTTCTTTGAAACTGTTTATTATAATGAAAATTTTTATGGAACAGCTTTAAAAGACTTTCTAATTAACAGTTATTTAATTGTTGACTCAAAAGGACTTAAAGAATATAAAAATAGTAATCTATTTACCGTATCATTCTTTTTATATACAAATGAAGAAATAAGAAAAGAAAGAATGCTAAATAGAGGAGATAATATAAATGATGTTTTAAGAAGATTAGAAACAGACTCACAACATTTTGATTATAAAAAAATTGAAGGAATTGACTATTTAATTGATGTAAGTGATAATTCAATTTTAGAAATAACAGATAAAATATATCATATTTATGAAAATGCTACTAAAAAATAGCATTTTTTTTTCTTAAACATATACTAATAACAGGAAGTGATGTTTTGTGAATAAGGTTGAAGAATTTAAAGCATTTGTCAAAGACCATCCACTATTAAAAGATGAAGTAAAAAATAAAATTAGAACTTGGCAAAACATCTATGAAGAATGGTTTTTTGATA
The DNA here is from genome assembly GCA_031550255.1 of Anaeroplasmataceae bacterium. GTDB lineage: Bacteria > Bacillota_I > Bacilli_A > Acholeplasmatales > Anaeroplasmataceae > JAVBOS01. The sequence goes on from JAVBOS010000167.1 coordinate 17,936, forward strand.
ATAGTGATAGTTCGTGGAGTAAATATAAGAAAAAAGAAGAAATAAAGCAAGAAACAAAAGATAAAGAGGAGGAAGAAACTGTGAAAGCCTCATCAACAGACGAAATGTTAAAAACGATAATGGGCTATGTAAAAAAAGTAAATCCGGATACAATTAATAAATCTATTGATAGTATTCAAAAAATTATGGGATTATTTAGTTCTTTTGGCGCAGGAGCAACTGCTTCAACTGCCTCTCAAGCTAAAAAGAAAACTGGAGATCCATTATTCGATAGGAGATTTGACGATTGGTATTAAATTATATGGAAGAGATTTATAAAAATCCACTAATATTAGAATATTTAAGATTTCATCCTAGATGGTATAAAATATTACATTATGATCCAGAGATGTTACCTGTATTTATGAATGAAGCTAAGGAAAAACTTAAAATTAGAACAGTTGATAAATTAGAAAATATTAAAACACAAGTTACCTTTATTTCTTCAATGGCAGATTTTTTAATAAAATAATAAAATTATGATATAATAGTGGTGGTGATAAATATGGATTATCAAACAATAATTGATAAAACTTATGGAGTAATTAATTCTTTAAAAGAAAAGAATGAATATAAAGAATTAGTAAGTTTAAAAAAAAGAATTGATACTGATTTAAAAGAAGTTATTGAAAAATTTAAAAAAGCAGAAGAAAAATATTTAGATGCTGCTAAATATGGGAAATTTCATCCTGATTTAAAAAAGATTCAAAATGAATTTTCTAAAGCTAAAGCGGAATTATTTTCTAATGAATTAGTTATTAAATATAAAGAATTAGAAAAAGTTATGCAAGAAAATATTAATAAAGTAACTACTGAAATTGTTCAATCGGTATCTAATAAAATAAATAATACAAAAACAATTTAGTGTCAAGAAAAAATACTTGACACTTGTTTTTTTTATGTTATAATTATTGTGTTAAATATAAAAAGGAGTGTGTTTCAAATGGCAGTTAAATTAAGATTACAAAGATTTGGAGCTAAGAAAAATCCACAATATCGTATTGTTGCATGTGACTCAAAGAGTCCACGTGATGGAAAATTCTTAGAAATCGTTGGTACATATAATCCATCAACTACACCAGCAACAGTTAAAGTTGATGCTGAAAAAGCATTATACTGGTTAGACAATGGTGCTCAACCAACAATTACAGTTAAACAATTATTAGACGGACAAAACGTAAAAAAATCTAAAGCCTCAAAAGCGAACTAAGAGGTGCAGATATGATTAATTTTGAAGAGTTAATTACAAGTTTAATTCTTCCATTAGTAGCATATCCAGAAGATGTAACGATTAGTTTAGAGGATTCTACGGAAGACAGCCTAAATTATTGTGTTTTGGTAAACAGCAAAGATATTGGACGAGTTATTGGAAAAGGTGGGCATATTGCTCAAGCAATCCGTACAATTATTTATGCTGGTGCTTCTAAGGAAGGCAAAAGAGTACATTTAAATATTGACTCAAAGTAGAACTATCTAAGATAGTTTTATTTTTTTATATAATTACATAAATAATGTAGTTAAGTATAGTATAATATAACTTATATTAAGGGGTGAAGAAATGTTTGAAAATTTAAAAGAAGGATTAATTATTTGTGAAGCCTCAATAAAAAAAGCTATTTTAGAATATGATGATAAAAATAATTCTTTTTTAAAAAGACATTTTTTAACTTTAAAAGAATTAAAAGAAAAGCTTTTCTTTTCTTATCATAAAAAAGCAATTTATTATGTTAGTAAAAAATTTAATATAAAACCTAATATTGCATTTACGTATTTAGAAAATATTGTTGATTTAAGTGATATAGCCTATGATAAAAAACTAGATATTTTATATGAAATAAAAAATTATCTAAAAGAAAATAATTTAATTATTAATAATGATTTATTCATTGATTTTTTAAAACAAAGAGAAATTATTTTTATTGATACAATAGTTAATATAGAATTGACAAAAATTATAGAAAGAATTAAACAATATACAACTATTTCTTTTTTTGATTGCTTTAATAAAAACTTAACAAAAACTGTTTATAGTTTTGACAATATTAATGAAGAAGTAAATTATATTTTTAATGAAATATCTAATTTAAAAGACAAGGGTATTTCATTAAATAATGTAAAAATTTGTAATGCATCTAGTGACTATATCTTTGTTCTTAATCGAGTTGCTAAATCATATGGATACCAACTATTTGGTCTAGAAAATAAAGGTATAAAAGGGACGATTTTTTTTGAAAAATTATTAAAAGAAATTACTTTATCTAATTCATTTGAAGAACTAATTGTTAAACTTAAAAGAAGTGACAATTATTTAATAAATGAAATTATTGATATCATTAATAAATATGAAGTTTTTTCAGTAAAACCAGTAGATTTTATTGATGTTTTAATATTTGAATTAGAGAAAACATCATTTGAAAATACTTTATATACAGAAATGATAGAAGTAACTCCTTTTGAAAATAGTTGTTTTGATGATGATAATTATATCTTTTTAATAGGCTTTAATAATAAAATACCATTAATAAAGAAAGATGTAGATTATTTAGATGATAAGTTAAAAGATAAATTAAATTTAAATACAACTTTAATTGAAAATAAAATAATAAAAGAAAAAATAATTAAAAGAATAAATCATTATTCAAAACTAATTATTTCATACTGTAAAAACACTACATTTAATGAATATTTACCATCAAATTTAACTTCAGATTTGAAATTAAATATAATTAAAATAAACAATGATATTTATCATAATGAAATAGAAGATTCAATAAGTTTAGGACTTTTGTTAGATAATTATTATAAATTTGGAGAAAACTCAGATCTTTTAAATAAAGAATATTACTTAGAATTTAGGTATCTACAGTTTGATAATCAATACAAAAAGATTGAAAGTGAAATCTTTAACCAATATAAGGCACAAACAATAAAGCTATCATATACTGCATTAAAACAATATTACAGTTGTAACTTTGCTTATTTTATTGAACGAATTTTAAGAATAAATAAATATGAAGATTCATTAGAAGCTAAATTGGGAACATTTGCGCATGAGATATTAAAGGATAGCTATAATGAAGATTTTGACTTTATTGATTCAAAAAACAAGCATATGTCATTGTGTGAAAATAAAAAAGAAGAATTTTATTTTGAGCTTATTGCTCAAATAGTTCTTGAGGTTATAAAATATAATCATGAAAATGAAGAATATAGCATGTTAGAAACTACACTTTGTGAAAAACAAATTGATTTATCATACGATGATGGTAAACTGATTTTTACTGGAATAGTTGATAAAATTAAGTATAGTAAGATAAATGAAGAAGATATTGTTGCCATTATAGATTATAAAACTGGTAGTGATAAAGCAAGTTTAAAAAATATTGAAGATGGAATAAATTTGCAACTTCCAATTTATTTATATCTAATAAAAAAGAGTAATATGTTCAATAATCCAATTATTAGTGGTTTTTATTTACAAAAGATAAATAGAGATATTTTTAAGAAGAATCAAAAAGCAACATCATTAGAGCAACTATATAGCTCATTTAGGTTAGAAGGATATTCTTTATCAGATCATAAATATCTTGCTTTTCTAAATAGCAATTACAAATTAAATAATTATATTCAAACTCTAAAGATTAATAAAGATGGGTCTTTTTCGAAGACTTCAAAAACATTAAGTCTTGAAGATGAAAATAAAATAACTGATTTAGTTGAAAAATTAATTCTTAATGCGTATGAAGACATTAAAAAAGCTAATTTTAAAATTAATCCTAAAAAAATAGATAAGAAAGATTATTCTTGTCAATTTTGTTCATTTAAAGATATTTGTTTTGTTGAATATAAAGACTATGTCAATTTAGAAGAAAAAGACTTTTTAGGTGGTGAAGAAGATGTGGACTAA
>JAVBOS010000096.1:0-6286 GCA_031550255.1 Anaeroplasmataceae bacterium
TAAAAAATTCAAAAAAAGTTGTTATTCCCATTAAAATTTTACTAAAAAAATTGAAAAAAATATTTTTTGGATAAAATTTATAATTTGGTTTTAAAACAACTTCTTTAGGTTTAAAACCATTGTCATAAGTATGAACGACATCATTATTAATATTATTTGACATGTTTTCACCTCAACTAACTATAATTATACAAAAAAAATATAAAATTTGATAGAGTTTATTATATAAATAATAATACTGTTTATAAATGTCGGTTTTTATGGTATTATAATCATGGTGATATTATGAATATTGTATATGGCGGATCATTTAATCCACCAACATTAGCGCATTATGCAATAATAAAAAAATTAATTGAACAATTTAAACCAGATAACTTTATAATATTGCCTGTTGGAAATTCTTATAAAAGAAAAACTGATTTAGTAGAAATTAAGCATCGTGTTAATATGTTAGAAATTGCAACTAGTGATCTTAATGTAAAAATTTCTTTAATAGAGGCAAATTTAAAAGAATATAAAGGAACTTATTATATTTTAGAACAATTAAGTAAAGAATATAATGATTTATATTTTGTTATGGGTGCAGATAATTTAAATAACATTGAGACTTGGATTAATTATGAATTATTAATAAAAAAATATAAATTTATTGTAATAACAAGAGATGAACATATAATAGAAAACATTTTAAATGAAAAAGTCAAAGATTTTAGTTATAACTTTGAAAAAATAAGTTTGAATGTTGATATTAGTTCCTCAAAAGTAAGGCAAAATATTCATACTAACAAAATTATGTTAGATGAAAGAGTTTATGACTATATTGTAAAAAATAATCTATACGAAAGTGATTAGGTGATAATTATGTTAAAAAATGGTTTTGTTAAAGTATCTTGTGTAACACCAAAGATAGAAGTAGGAAATCCGTGGTATAACGTAAAACAAATATTAAGAAATATTGAAAATAATAAAGCAAGCATTATTGCTTTTCCAGAATTATCTTTAACTGGTTATACATGTGGTGATTTATTTTTTCAATCACTTCTTTTAAATGATGTTTTAAAAAGTTTGGAATTTTTTTTACAAAATAATAAAAGTAAAAGTATTATTATATTAGGAGCACCATTGGAAAATGAAGGTTCTTTATATAATTGTGCTATTGTTATAAAAGAAAACAAAATATTAGGTGTTGTTCCAAAAAGAAATTTGCCAAATAGTAGAGAATTTTTTGAAAAAAGATATTTTAAGTCTATAAGAAATTCCAGTACTAATATTATAGAAATAAATGGTAATTTATATCCATTTGGTCATATTATTTTTAATGATTCTAAAAATGACATTCATTTTGGAATTGAAATATGTGAAGACATGTGGGCACCAATTTCTCCAGGAAGTATTTTAAGTACGAAAGGTGCAAATATGATTGTAAATCTAAGTGCTTCAAACGAGGTATTGGGTAAAGAAGAAGTTAGAAGAAATGCTGTTTTAGATAAATCACGTTCTAATTGTGGGGCTTATATTTATTCTAATGCTGGAACCTTTGAATCTACAAGTGATACTGTTTACAGTGGACATATAATGGTTGCTGTAAATGGAGAATTAAGAGCTGAAAGTAAAGAACTGAGTATTGAAGAAAAAGTATTATATGCAGATATTGATATAAATAAAATAAATTATGTTAGAAGAAATAATACTAATATTCATGAATTTGACTTAGATTATAATGTAATTAATATTGATTTTTCTTTAGATGAAACAGAATTCTCTTTTGAAAAAGCATTTGATAATACACCATTTGTTCCAAAGGATGACATTTATAATAATTATAAAAAAATAACATCTATTTTAGAACATGCTTTATATAAACGAATTAAGCATACTAATAGTAAAAGTGTTATTATTGGTGTAAGTGGAGGTCTTGATTCAACACTAGCTTTATTGATATGTGTTAAAACCTTTAAGATGTTAAATATGGATTTAAAAAATATAATTGCTGTTACAATGCCTGGACTTGGAACGACAAATAGAACAAAAAGCAATGCGTTAGAACTAATGAATAAATTAGGGGTAACTGTATTAGAAAAATCAATCGTTGAAAGTACAAATAAGCATTTTGAATTAATTGGACATGATATAAATGTTGTGGATGTTACATATGAAAATGTTCAAGCAAGAATTAGAACACTTACATTAATGAATTTAGCAAACAAATATAATGGTATTGTTTTGGGTACAGGAGATATGAGTGAACTTGCCTTAGGGTGGTGTACATATAATGGTGACCAAATGAGCATGTATGGAATAAATGCTGGTTTACCAAAAACATTAGTTAGATTTGTTACACAGCAATACGCAGTTAACGATTTTATAGAAATAAAAGATATAATTTTAGATGTTATTGCAACACCTATTTCACCAGAGTTAGTAGAAAATCAAAAAACTGAAGATTCATTAGGTACATACGAAATAAATGATTATATTTTATATAGATTTTTAGCTTGTGGAGATGATGAACAAAGAATTAAAGAATTGTTAAAAATAACATTTGGTTTAACTGATGATAAGACAAATGCTTATGTTAATAAATTCTTCTTTAGATTTTTCACACAACAATTTAAACGTCAGGCATTACCTGATGGACCAAAGGTTTTAGAAGTAAGTTTAAATGCACGTGGTGATTTTAGAATGCCTAGTGATATAAAAAGATGGGAATAATATGAGAAAGAAAGTAATTTTAGGATTAAGTGGTGGAGTTGATTCATCAGTTGCTGCAATAAAGTTAATAGAAGAAGGATATGAAGTTGAAGGAATGTTTATGCGCAATTGGGATAGCGCAACAAACAATGACTTTTTAGGAAATCCGGATATTAATGATGATGTTTGTCCACAGGAAAAAGACTATCAAGATGCTGTTGAAGTAGCTAAAAAATTAAATATAAAGATACATCGTATTGACTTTATTGAAGAATATTGGAAGTACGTTTTTTCCTATTTTTTAGATGAATATAAAAAAGGAAGAACACCTAATCCTGATTTGATGTGTAATAAAGAAATTAAATTTAAAGCTTTTTTACATCATGCTCAAAATTTAGGTGCAGATTATATAGCTATGGGTCATTATGCCAGAGTTAGGCATGAAGAAACTAAAAGTTATATGTTAAGAGGACTTGATTCTAATAAAGATCAAACTTATTTTTTATCAATGATAAGTCAAGAACAATTACGTAAGAGTTTGTTTCCAATTGGAGAAATGCAAAAAACTGAAGTAAGAGAACTTGCTAAAAAATATGATTTAATTACTGCAACTAAAAAAGATTCTACAGGTATTTGCTTTATTGGTGAAAGAAATTTTAAAGAATTTTTAAAAAATTATTTACCAGCCAAACCAGGAAAGATGATGACTTTAGATGGAAAATTTGTTATGAATCATGATGGATTAATGTATTATACAATTGGACAAAGAAAAGGTTTGGGAATTGGTGGTTTAGATGAATTCGATAAAGAACCATGGTTTGTTATCGGGAAAGATATTGAAAATAACTATTTATTAGTTGGGCAAGGTTTCCATAATGAATATTTATATAGTACACATTGTACAGCAACTAATTTAAACTGGATAACTGATAAATTAGTTGAAGGAAAAACATATCAGGCAAAGTTTAGATATCGTGCTGAAGATAATAATGTAACGATTAAATATCTAGGTAACGATGAAATAAAAGTCATTTATGAAGATAGAATAAGAGCAGTGACACCTGGACAAGCTGTAGTTTTCTATGATGGAGAAATATGCTTAGGTGGAGCCATTATTGATAAAGTTTACAATAATGATGAGTTAAGAAAATACTAGGAGAATTTTATGGATGAAATTGTAGTTGAAGGAAGAATTAAAAATTACATATTTACATCTAATGACTCTTTATATAAAGTAGCCAAAATTATAACTAAGGATGATGATGAGGTTATAATAGTTGGTTATTTTCCTTTATTACAAGAAGAGTTATATTATGAATTTAAGGGTACATTTACATTTCATACTAAATATGGCGATCAATTAAAGGTTGAATCATTTAAGAAAATGGATGTTAATACTAAAGAAGGTATTGTTGCTTATTTATCAAGTGAGAAATTTAAAGGTATAGGTGAAAAAACTGCAACTAAAATCTTTGAACACCTAGGACCTAATTGTTTAAAATTAATTATTGATGATCCAGATGCTTTAAAAGATTTAAGTAATTTTTCAAAAGCAAAACAACAATTATTAAGAGAACAATTAATTTCAAATAGAGAAACTGAAGATATTTATGTAGAATTATATAATTATGGTTTAACACCTAAAATGGTTTCTAAATTATTTGAAAAATATGATACATTAGCACTTCAAAAAGTTAAGGAAAATCCATATCGACTTATTTATGAAGTAGATGGTTTTGGTTTTAGAAAAAGTGATGATTTAGCGCTTAATATGGGTTTTAAACTAAATGATTCAAGAAGAATAGCTGAAGGTATTATTTATGCCTTAAATTATGTTTGCAGTGAAAAAGGTTTTACATTTTTAACGGATAGTCAATTAGTTCAAAGTGCACTTCCTTTACTTAATAAAAATATAGAGCAAGATGATATATCTATAAAAATTACTTTAGAAGATGTTCAAAAGCAATTAGAAAAGTTATGTAATGATAAAAAGCTTATTAAAGAAGAAAATAGAGTATATGTTTCTTATTTATATGAAGCAGAGTTAGAGTGTGCTAATAAGATATTATTACTTGATGAAGAAAGCAAAAATGAAAAAAAGTATACCGCTGAAAAGTTAAATGAAACATTGAGTTTAGTTGAACAAAATTTAAACATTGAATATATGGATTTACAAAAAGATGCTATATTTACAGCTGTTAATAATAAGTTAACTATTATTACAGGTGGGCCTGGAACAGGAAAAACAACAATTATTAAAGGATTAATTACTACTTATAGTTATTTAAACAATTTAGATTTAGATAGCGATGAAATAAGAAATAAAATCCTACTTATCGCTCCTACTGGAAGAGCAGCTAAAAGAATGAGTGAAGCAACAAGATTTGATGCATATACGATTCATAGAGCTTTAGGCTATAATTATGAAGGTTATTTTACAAAAGATGAAACTGACCCTTTAACATATGATTTAATTATTGTTGATGAATCATCAATGATAGATATTAAACTAGCTAATGCTTTATTTAAAGCAATTCCTAAGAAAACTAAAATTGTGATGGTTGGCGACGAAAATCAATTACCAAGCGTTTCACCTGGGGCTGTTTTACATGATTTAATTGAAAGTAAAGTCTTTAAAGTTATTAGACTTAATAAGATAATGCGTCAAGCTGAAGGTAGTAATATTATTAAACTAGCTACAGCTATTAAAGAACAAAGATTATCTTATGATATATTTGCTAGTAAAAAACAAACATTCTTTTATGATGCAGATAGCCAAGATGTCCTAAAGACTATTTATGACTTAATAAATTTATTTATCTCTAAAGGCGGGAATCTTCAAACTGAATTACAAGTATTAGTCCCTATGTATAATGGCGTAGCTGGAATAGATAGTATAAACAAGATGATTCAAGAAAAGTTTAACAATTCAGATGAAATAATCATTAGATCTAATAGATTATTTAAAGTTGGAGATAAAGTTTTACAATTGCAAAATGAACCAGAATTAAAAATAATGAATGGTGATATTGGAATTATAAAAGCTATTAAAAAAGAAGATGACAAAGAATCTTTATTAATTGACTTCGATTCATTAATGGTTAATTATCCTGCTTCAAATTTAGACAGTTTGACTTTAGCATACGCAATAAGTATTCATAAAAGTCAAGGTAGTGAATATCAAAGTGTTATAATGCCTATTGTGCCAAGCTATTATCAAATGTTAAAAAGAAACATTATTTATACTGGTGTTACAAGAGCTAAAAATAAATTGATAATTATTGGTAAATATCAATCATTACTTCAAGGAGTTAATTCAAAAGATGATTTAAGACAAACTAGTCTTACAAGAAGATTAGTTAAAATAATAAATAATCCTAAGAAAATTATTTATATTAATGATCCAAGTATTCCATTTGATACTTTAGGAGAAATAAATATGGAAAATATAACTCCATACAGTTTTATGTAATTGGAAAATATTAGAATTATATTTAATGATTTTTATCAAAAAATAATATTGAGGTGAAAATCATGAATAAACCTTTATTTTTCTTTATGATGGGTTCTGTAATGACTATTGCAGCAATGG
>JAVBOS010000089.1:0-3751 GCA_031550255.1 Anaeroplasmataceae bacterium
CTGGTGCTTTTATAGGAACTCCGGCAGCCATTAATGATAATGTTCCCGCACAAATTGAAGCTTGGCTTGATGAACCATTTGATTCAAGAATTTCACTAACAATACGAATTGTATATGGGAATTCATCTTCACTTGGAATAACAGCAGCGATTGCTCTTTCTCCTAATGCACCATGACCAATTTCACGACGTCCAGGATTACCATAGCGTCCCGTTTCTCCAACAGAGTATTGAGGGAAGTTATAATGTAACATAAAACGTTTATTTTGTTCTTCTTCATTTAAACCATCAATAATTTGGTTTTCATTTAAAGCACCTAATGTTGTAACACTTAATGATTGTGTTTGACCACGTGTAAATAATGCTGACCCATGAGTTCTAGGTAATACATCTACTCTACTTTCAAGAGGTCTTATTTCATCAAGTTTACGTCCATCAGGTCTAATTTTATCAACTGAAATTAAACGACGAACTTCAGTTTGTAAAATATTATCTAAACTTTTTTTAACATGACTTAAATATTCTTTTTTAGCATCAGTATCAATAATTTTGATTCCACCAAGTTCTTTAATGAATATTTTTTCATCAAAATGAGCCACAGTTTCATCATTTAGTTTATCAATAGCAGCATATCTTTCTAATTTATCTTCAATGCGAATAGCTTTTACTAAATTAGCTTCAGCGTAAGCTTTAACTTCAGCATCAATTTCTTTATTTATTTCAAATAATGTAACTTCTGCTTTTGTTTTACCGCATGCAGTAGCAACTTCGTTTTGGAAATCACATAATCTTTGTATTTCAGCATGACCAACTTTTAATGCTTCCCACATTTCTTCTTCAGAAACTTGTAATGCACTTGATTCCACCATGTTAATAGCTTGTTTTGTTCCAGCAACTGTTAAATTAATTAATGATTTTTCTAATTGTTCAGGTGTTGGGTTAATAACATATTGTCCATCAACATATCCCACAACTACTCCGGCAATTGGTCCTTCAAAAGGAATATCACTAATCATTAAGGCAATTGATGACCCTAACATAGCTGCCATTGCAGTAGTACATTCTGGATCAGCACTTAATACTGTATTTACGATTTGTACTTCATTTACGAAACCTTCAGCAAATAAAGGTCTAATTGGTCTATCAATTAAACGAGAAACTAATGTTTCATGTTCACTTGGTCTTCCTTCGCGGCGTAAGAATCCTCCAGGAATCTTTCCAGCTGCATATAATTTTTCTTGGTATAAAACCATTAACGGGAAGAAATCTTGTGTAGTTTCAGCGTCTTTCGAACAAACTGCTGATAAAACAGTACTTCCTCCATAAGTTACCATTACAGCTCCATTAGCTTGTTTAGCAACTTCTCCAATTTCAATCACAAGTGGACGTCCCGCCCAGTTGTATTCAAAGCGTTTCTTTTCGCTCATCTTAAATTCTCCTTTGAATTTTTTATTTTTTCTCTTTTTATCATAACCTTTTCAATTATAACATAAAATAAGGACAATAAAGTAAAAAATCGACAAAAATGATTATTATAAATTAATAATTTAATATATTATTGACTTTTTTTATTAAAAATATTAAAAAAAACTTATTTTTACTCTAAAAAAGTATTTTCTTAGTTTTTGAAAAAATAAAAAAAAGAGCATTTCTGCTCTAGTTTTTAGCGTCTTAAACCTAATTTTTCAATTAATGCTTGGTATGCCTTAGCATCACTAGCTTTTAAGTAAGTTAATAATCTTTTTCTATGTCCTACTTTTACTAATAATCCACGACGTGAATGGAAATCATGAGTATGAGTATTTAAATGTTCATTTAATTGGTTGATTTCTGCAGTTAAAATAGCAATTTGAACTTCAGATGAACCTGTATCTTGAGCATTTTTCCCATAATTTTTGATGATTTCTTCTTTTTGTACTTTTGTTAAAGCCATAATTTTTTTCCTCCTAATTTTATAATGTCACGTAAATCAACGAGGTCGTCTAGAGGAACTAACTCGACACTCAATGAAATCGTCCTTTTAAATTATATCACAAGTCTCTCTTTTTGCAATAAAAAAATTATAATTTAATAAATTTTTCTACATCAACAACGAAAATATTAGCTCCACCAACTTGTACTTCTATTGGATTAGTAGAAAACATACCAAATTCACTCATAATACTATTTGGAACTATTTTTGTTCTTGTTTTTGCATTAGCTGAAATAACTTCCGTTATTTTTTCTATTTGCTCATCTTGGCAACCTATTAATAAAGTTGTATTACCAGCATTTAAAAAACCTCCAGTAGTTGAAAGCTTTGTAACAGAATATCTTTCTTTTACTAATGCTTTTAATAATTTACCTGAATCATCATTTGAAACAATTGCAATCATTAATTTCATAAAACTTACCTACTTTCTAAAATTTTTTCTTTATTTTCAATGCATAAATTCTTATCTTTAGAAATTTGCATTAATAAATCTTCCTTAGATGAAAATTTCTTTTCACCTCTAATTCTATCATAAAAGAATACTTCTATTACATTATCATATAAATTTTCATTAAAATCAATAATATGCGTTTCACAACGTTTTTCTTCACAAAAGTTTAAAGTAGGATTATTACCAATATTTGTAATTCCAATATAGTCTTTACCATTTGCAATAACCTTACACATATAAACACCATCTTTTGGTAAGATATATCTTCCGTAATCAATATTTGCTGTAGGAAATCCTAACTCTCTACCAACTTTATTACCATCAATAACCTTTCCTTTTATAGAAAAAACTCTACCAAGTAATTTTGATGCTTCTTTTACATTTCCATAAGACAATAATTCTCTCGTATATGTCGTTGAAACTCTAACATTATCGATTGAATATTTAGGAATTTCATAAAATTCAAATTCTTTCGCTAAATCCCTAGTACTACCTAAAGCTTTGTCTCCAAAAGTAAAGTCATATCCACATACAACAGCTTTAATATTCATTTTTTTCATTGCTTTAATAAAGTCTTCTTTATCCATTCTAGCTATTCTAGCATCAAACTCAACAATAATAATGTAATCAATATTCATGTTCTTAATTATTTCTATTTTATGATCAATTGGAGTTACCAAAGGATAATTAGGGATATTCTTAAGAAAAATATTAGGATGAGGCGCAAAAGTTAATACAGCACTTTTTAAATTGTGTCTTTTACTTTCTTCTATTAATTGTTGATGTCCTAAATGTACTCCATCAAAATTACCTATAGCTGCGCATACAGGTTCTTTTAAAGGTATAAAATTTAAATCTTTTACTATTATAATTTCCATAAAATCACCATTTGTTAAATTATACCATAATTACTTAATTATTAAAAGTGGCTTGTATTTATTTGTAGAAGCAACATCATATACAGCAATTAATTTTTCTCTATTATAAACTAAAAAAGGTTTTTCGGTAATAATTTGTCTTTCATCTAAAACTACTCCATTACTTACAAGTTTTGCAAGATAATCATTTACCACTAATTTTTCTAAATCACTAAAAACTTCTTCAATACTTAGTAAAGTATATTCATTATTTCGTAAATTATCTAATGTAAAACTATTTTTTATATTAAATTGTTCACAACTGATTCTTTCTAGTTCCTTCATAGTAGCAACAACACCAAGTTTATCAGATAAGTCCTTAACAAAGCTTCTTACATAATATCCTTTTCCTACACTTAAATAAATATCAATACAGAACTTATTATCTATTTTATATAAATCAGATATAGCT
>JAVBOS010000179.1:0-8093 GCA_031550255.1 Anaeroplasmataceae bacterium
CAAACTAAAGCATTAGGAAAAGATAATGTAGACATCTCCTTATAATTAAGCCACATATCAATAGAAACAAACTTTACTTTATTACGCTCATAAAGAGGTATATTAGAAAAATAATCAATAAGATTAGTTTTATGTCTAGAAGGAAGAATATCGATTAAACATTTACGCTGTGGAGAATATAAAACACAACAATAATGAGTTTTAGATAATGTTTTAGAGTACACTTCATCAATAGATAAAACTTCAGGTAAAACACCTCTAGAAATATCCACCTTAGTATCAAAAAGGTTTTGAACATAAGTAACAGAGACATTATATTTAAAAGCAACTTCTTTATAAGTAGTTTTAAGATTCTTTAAATCATTTAATATTTCTAAAACAGTATTTAGGGATATATTTTTATCTTTAATAACACCAGGTAAAAATTCAAAAAATAAATGACCACAAGAAATACATTTGAAAATTCTTTTATGGAAATTAATTATTATATTTGGTTCAAGGGTAGTAGAATATTTAATAGTTACAGTTTTTGAACTTCTAGGTTTAGTAGAACTAGAGTTACATCTAGGACAATGATGAAATTCTAAAAGTAAATAAAGATCAACAAAATGAATATTATTATCATAATAATCAAATGATTTATTTAAATCAACATTTACATTTTTTAAATTCAGTTTTATAATAGTATCGTATAACAAAAAGAACTCCTTTCTTGAAATGATTCCGCAAAACCATTTTAACATAAAGCAGTTCTTTTTATTATATTTATCTAATACACCTTATAGTTTAAAGCTATAAATTAAATATCCATGATTTATACACCCTATAATTTAAAGCCTTATATATCTACACCTTATAATTTATTATACTAAAAAAACAAGGTGGAGAGAACACCTTGTTTTTTTACTACTTATGTTTTGGAGTTTTATTTCATATATATTATAACAAACATGAAAGCGTTTTACAAGATAAAAAATAAAAAAATTAATGATATAATTATTTTATGAGGTAAAATATGATAAAAAAAGATATTTTTGAATATATAGAAGAAAAAATAATACCATTATATGATAATTTTGATGGTGGACATAAACAAGATCATGCATATAAAGTAATCAATAGTAGTCTAGCAATAGCAAAGGATTATGATGTAAATGTTAACATGGTATATGTAATAGCAGCATTTCATGATGTTGGATTAAAATTTGACAGACAAACACATCAAATACATTCAGCAAGAGTTCTGTTAGAAGATAATAACTTGAAAAAATTTTTTAATGAAGATGAATTATTGATAATGTCACAGGCTGTAGAAGATCATAGAGCATCAAATGATTATGAACCAAGAAGTATTTATGGTCGTATTGTTGCTGAAGCTGATAGAGATATTAATTATGAGACCATTATTAAAAGAACTGTTCAATATTCATTAAGTAAATATCCAAGCTTTACTAAAGAAGAACATATTAATAGAGTCGTAAATCATGTTAAAGAGAAGTATGGGGAAAATGGATATTTGAAGTTATATTTAAATACTAAAGAAAATAGTGATGGTTTAGAAGAAATAAGAAATAAATTAAAAAATTTAAATCAATTTATTGAAGATATAAAAAAATATTTATAAATAAAAATGCCGCATATGTGCGGCATTTTCTATAATAGATTAATATTATTTTTTTCGAGTAAATCAATATCTTCTAAACTCCATAATGATGATTGAACTTCTCCAATATGCATTTTTTCTAGAAAAAATAGACATAATCTAGATTGGCCAATTCCTCCACCAATTGTTAAAGGAAATGATTTGTTTAATATTCCTTGAACATAAGGATTATTTAATTTATGCATTTCATTTTTTTGTTCTAGTTGTTTTAAAATTGATACCTCATCAACTCTAATACCCATACTAGATAATTCTAGTGCGATTCCCAAAGTTTCACACCAAACTAAAATATCACCATTTAATTTCCAATCATCATAATCCGCCGCTCTACCATCGTGTGGATTTCCACTTTTTAATGGCCAACCAATTTGATATAAGAAAATTGAACCATATTCTTTTGTGATTAAGTTTTCTTTTTCTTTATCAGTCTTATTTGGATATCTATTTTCAAGTTCTTGAGTTGAAACAAATGTTATTTCCTTTGGTAATTTTTCTGTTAAAATTGGGAAGGCTTTATTGATCTGTTTTTCCGTAATCAACATAGCTTTATATATTTTCTTTACTATACCTTTTAAAAAAGATAATTTTCTTTGCTCGGCTGTTATTATTTTTTCCCAGTCCCATTGGTCAACATAGATAGAATGAATGGAATCAAGTTCTTCATCTCTTCTAATAGCATTCATATCAGTATATAATCCTGCGTTAACATTAAAACCATACTTTTTTAAAGCTGCTCTTTTCCATTTAGCTAATGATTGAACAATTTCAACATTATCTTTAATTGCAGGTACATCAAAACTAACAGGTCTTTCAAAGCCGTTTAAATTATCGTTTAGACCAGTTTGTGGTAAAACAAATAATGGCGCTGAAACTCTTGTTAAATTTAAAGACTTAGCTAATTGTTTTTCAAATGTATCTTTAACTACTTTAATTGCAATCTCTGTCTCAATTAAACTTAGTTTAGATTTATAATTCTTTGGTATTACTAAATTTTTCATATTAATCTTCCTAACTCTTAAAATATTATAACAAATATTATTTATTTATGAAACATAAAAGTGATATAATTAACAATGTGGTGATATTATGGAGATAATCCGTGTTATAGATAAAAAATATAATCATTTGTTCGATAAAGAATCACTTGATAAAAGAAATTGTTTTGTTGTTATAGATGATAATAAAGTATATACATATAGATTTGAAATATATGAATGTTTTAAAGCAACTATCTTTTTTGATAATAGTAAATACTTAGATGAAGTTATTAATGAATTTCGTTTTTATGCTTTTTGTGTTACGAATTTTTTCGATGAAAAGGGTAATGGAATTAAAACTTTTGATAAAGTATTATTAATGGATGCATTAATTGATTTACTACAACCAAGCCAGTTTTATATCGATGAAGAAAAGTTAGATAAAATTGAAAGCTGGATTTTCGATGAGCAAATTGCTATTCCTATAGTTAATAAAAATGGTTCTATGGTTATATTAGATGGACATACAAGATTGTATAGTTTAAAAAACAATGGTTTTAATGTAGTTAAAGTATATTTGGATACTTCAATGGATGAAGATTCATTAAAATATATTGATGATTTTTCTTATTTAGCTAGAGAGATGAATATAACAAAAATTGATGATTTAAAAAAGGTTTCGCACGAAGAATATAAAATTTTGTGGAATGATTTTTGTGATGAATATTTTAAAAGAAAAAAAGCAGATTAACTGCTTTTTTTAATGTTTAGAATAATCTTGCAAGAAAATTTTTCTTATTATAAATAATATTTAAAGATAAATAAATATAATTTTTAATTATTTCATTTTCTAAAATATTATTTTCATTTAAGTAGTCAAATTCCTTTAATATTATTTCATAATCATGTTTACGTCTAACATCAGCAAAAATATTTAAGAAATAAATATCCTCAAAAGATGTCTCATAAATCATATAATTTTTATCATCTGAAGCTCTTGAGTCAATAAAATTTAGAATTTCTACATCATATGGAGAATCTTCTTTAAATTTTTTGATAACTTCCAATTGTGATTCAGATGTTTTTACCGAATCAGCATAAAGTAAATCCGCTAAGTTTTGACCATAAAAAAAGAGTTTTTCGGATATTGAGTTATCAGTAGAAAGTAGAACTTCTAATTTTGTATGATGAACATTGACTAACATATTAAATTCTAAACAAAAAACTAGTCTTTCTTTTGCTCTAGTCTTTTGGATTGTATAAATTTGTGAATCAATTGATTTTGCAAACTCATTTAAATATTCAGTAGACATATCCGGCTTAATAGATTTTATATAAATTTGATAAAAAACATTAAGTTCTTTTAGGTAATTTATATATTTTGATTTAACTAATTGATCAGAGTATTTTTCTTTTATTTCACATAAATTTCTTAAAAATTCCGTTCTAGTTTCCTTGCAACTTTTTAAGATATCTTTAACATTATTCATTTTTTCACCAACTTAATAGATTTATTATATCGTATTTTTCAAAAAGATAAATATATATTTATCGTTTTTCTTTATATATTTTTAAATTGTGATATAATTAGAAAATAAAAAGGGATAGATATTATGAATAAGGATGACAAAAAAGAAGAACAATTTAATATAGAAAAAGTAAAAGAATTAGAAGAAAAGTTACTATTAAATTTGAGTACAAGTGATTTGACAGATGAGGAAATAGAAGAAGCAAAATCAATGTTTTCTAAATTAACTTCAGATATGCTATTAAAGAAAAATGAAAGCAAGATAAAAAGATTCTTTAAATCACTTCAAAAAGATTTAATACAATCAATTATTTTCTTTTTAATATATTTAGCTTTATTTGGTATTTTCATAAAAAACATTGTTTACGTTAATTATTTAAGTTTTTTCATTGTAGCTTTTGCTGCAAGTTTAATTCAAGTTATAACAAAACATTTAAGTTATAGTTTTGATTTTTTTAGAGATAAAATAATTTATATTAAAATTAGTCTAATAGTAATTTATTGCTTATTAAATATTTATAATAAATTGTTTTATTTTAAAAATACGATATCAATAGTATTTCTTTGTTTTTTTGCCGAATTTTTATATTGGCAAATAGTAAAATGGAGAATAAAGAGAATTTTTAATAAAATATAAAGTGAGTTGAGAAGTTTATGGCAAAAATTAAGATTTCAAAAGTTGTAGAAGATAATGAATTTATCGTTTTAGCTGGAGAAGAAGGATTAAAAAATTATGTTGAAGAAGATATGTTAAGTAGACCAGGTGTTGAATTAGCTGGTTTTTTTGATTATTTCGAACCAAAAAGAATTGTATTAATTGGAAGTAAAGAAGCAACCTTTTTAGATCAATTACCGATTGATATTGCAAAAACAAGGGTTAAATACTTGTTCAAACAAAATCCTCCAGCGATTGTTTTTTCTAAAAATGTTATTATCCCTCCATATTTTTTAGAATTCGCTAATGAATATAAAGTACCAGCTTTAAAATCAAATTTAAGAACGACACCACTAAATTCAAAATTGTATACATATTTACAAGAGTATTTAGCACCTAAAATTAATGTTCATGGTGTTTTAATGGATATAAATGGAATGGGAACATTAATTATTGGAAAAAGTGGAATTGGAAAAAGTGAAACAGCACTTGAATTAATTAAAAGAGGACATCAATTAATTAGTGATGATAGAGTGGATATTTTTGAAAAGGAAATAGGTATTTTGATTGGTAGTGCGCCACCAATTTTAAGAAGATTTATAGAAATTCGTGGAATTGGTATAGTGGATGTTGTTCAGTTATTTGGGGCAGGAGCATACCGTGAAACTAAAAAAGTAAGATTAGTGGTTGAACTTGAAAAATGGGAACCAGAAAAATACTATGATCGATTAGGATTACAAACAGAAAAAATAAAGTATTTTGATACAGAAATATCAAAAGTTGTTATTCCTGTTTTACCAGGAAGAAATTTAGCTTTATTAGTAGAATCTGCTGCTATGAATGAAAAACTTAAATATATGGGATATCATGCAGCAAAAGAATTTACCAATTCAGTTAATAAATTAGCTAGAGGCGAAGAAAGTGATGAATAATAGTGAATTTTTTATTTAATGCACCTGTTACGATTGCAGGAATACATATGTACGGGATTTGTATTGTTACAGGAATTATTTTAGCAGTTTATATGGGGACAAAAGAGGGCCGTAAATTAGGAATTTATTCTGACTTTGTTTATTATGGGGTTATAATTATTGTTCCACTTTCAATCATAGGAGCAAGGCTTTGGTATGTTTTATTTAATTTAGATCAAAAGTGGACTTTATCAGAAATTCTTGGTTTCAATGGTGGACTTTCTGGTTTAGCCATTCAAGGTGCTGTTATTGTTGCCTTTATATCAGCAATTATTTATGCCAAAATATCAAAAGTAAAAATTTATCGTGTTTTTGATATTGTTGCACCTGGTTTTTTTGTTGGACAAATATTAGGAAGATGGGGAAATTTCTTTAATAAAGAACTTTATGGACCAATAGTTCAAAATGAAAAGTTATTTAAAGGAATTTTACCAAGATTTATTACGGAAAATATGTATATTGGTGGAGATTATCATCATCCTACTTTTTTATATGAATCAACATTAAACTTTATAGGATTAATGTTAATGCTTGTATTAAGAAGAAAAAGTAAAAGATTAAAAAGTGGAGATTTCTTGGGGATTTATCTTGTTTGGTATGGTGCTGTTCGTATTTTTACCGAAGCTTTAAGAGCGAAATCTGGAGCTTCTGAAGTTTTATTGTTTATGGGAGTACAAGTAAGTACGGCTATAAGTGTTTTATTCATTGTAGGTGGAGCAATGTTTTTACTTATTAAAAGATTTGTTGGAAAGCAAGAAAAATATTTTGATATTTTAGAGGGAGTTAAAAACAATAAAATTGATACAGTATTATTTGACTTAGATGGAACGTTGCTTGATACAAAAGAACTTATTGATAGATCATTTGTTCATACGTTTAATAAATATTTACCTGAACATGTTTTAACAGATGAAGAACTTAACTCATTTATGGGACCAACATTAGTTAGTTCATTTAGTCGTTTTGAAAGTGATCCGAAAAAA
The DNA here is from genome assembly GCA_031550255.1 of Anaeroplasmataceae bacterium. Classification (GTDB taxonomy): domain Bacteria; phylum Bacillota_I; class Bacilli_A; order Acholeplasmatales; family Anaeroplasmataceae; genus JAVBOS01. The sequence continues at coordinate 6,778 of JAVBOS010000179.1, forward strand.
GTAGAAGAAATGTGTCAATACTATCGCCAATTTAATGTTGAAAATCATGATGTTTTTACAAAAGTATTTTTTGGGGCTAAAGATTTAGTTAGAATTTTGAAAAAAAGAGGATATAATATCGGAATAGTTTCATCAAAGAAAAAAGATATCGTTATGAAAGGTCTTGCTTTTTCTAAATTAGACAAATATTTTGATGTTGTAATTGCGTATGAAGACGTAAAAAATCATAAACCAGATCCAGAAGGAATTTTAAAAGCATTAACTAATTTTTCAAATGCTAAAAATATTTTATATGTTGGTGATGCTGTTACAGACATTGAAGCTGGAAAAAGAGCAAATATAAAGACTTGTGGAGTTTTATACTCTAGTCACAGTGAAGAATTAATTAAATGTGAACCAAACTATTTAGTACATAATCTAAATGGTATATTAAAATTATTAGGTGAATAAAATTAAATAAAACCGAAAGGAGTTATTTAATTTGCCTAAAATAATAATGTATAGTTTTGGTAATAAATATAACAAAGAAAATAAATATAATGTTACTATTGATACTAGAATATTACAAAATCCCTATTACGTTCCAGAGTTAAAGAATTTGACTGGATTAGATAATAGGGTTTATAATTTTGTTATAGATAATGATTTTACAAAACTATATTTGGAAAAAATAATTAATTTTTTAGATTTTTATTTAGAAAATATTTTTAAAAAAAGAGATTTCGTAGAAATAGGAATTATGTGTACTGGCGGTAAACATAGAAGTGTAAGTATTACAAGATATTTATGTGAACACTATAATTTAAAATATGAAGTTGAAGTAATACATAGGGATGTTTATAATGAAATATCCTAAGATTGTAGTACTTGGTGGTGGAAGTGGACTTTCAAGCATGATTGAAGGACTAAAACATTATCCTATTGATTTAAAAGCAATTGTAACAGTTGCTGATGATGGTGGTTCTAGTGGCATAATTAGAAACAGTTTTAATATTAGTCCTCCAGGAGATTTACGCAGAGTAATTTTATCTATGTCTAGTAAAGAAAACACATTTAAAGATTTATTAGAGTATAGATTTAATGCTGATGATAATCCTTTTGCTAAACATCCTGTTGGTAATATAATTTTAACTGCATTATGTAACATGCATAATAATTCAATTATTGAAGCAACTAATCATTTAAGTGATATTTTACAAGTTACAGGTAAGATAATTCCTTTATGTGATAAACCGATTGACTTGGTAGCAACATTTGAAGATGGACATACAATTGTTGGTGAGGAAGCAATAGCAAATTATAATAAAAAAATAAAA
>JAVBOS010000191.1:0-5885 GCA_031550255.1 Anaeroplasmataceae bacterium
AACAAATTATCATAAATTATTGGAAATTACTGAAGAGAAAAACAAAACTAGTGAAATATTAGAAAATAAATTAGAAAGATACTTTTATTTACAAGAATTAAGTGATAAAGTAAAAGGACTATAAGATGATTGAATTATTTGAACCAAAAATTATGGATGAAAAAGAAGTTTTAGAAATGGTAAACGAATATTTAACTAATAACTCAAAGATTAATGGTTCAAGAGGATTATTAAAACTATTGCCAAGATATGATTTGTGGCTAAAATCTTTAACAGAAAAAAATATAAATAATTTAGTTGATTCAACTTATCTAGCAAAAAGAAATAATGATAATAAAGTTATTGGTTTTATTAATATTAGACATGAACTTGATGAAGAATTTCTTTTAACTGGAGGACATATTGGATATAGTGTTAGGCCAAGTGAGAGAAATAAAGAGTATGCAACTATGATGTTAAAAATTGCTTTAGAAAAATGTTATAAACTTGGTATTGAAAAAGTATTAGTGACATGTAACAAAAGTAATCCGGCTTCTAGAAAAGTAATTTTAAAAAATGGAGGTATTTTTGAAAATGAAGTTTTAGAAGATAACGGTGAAATTGTTGAAAGATATTTTATAATGAAAAACAAATACTAAATGTATTTGTTTTTTTATATGACTTTTTCAATTTCAAAATAATTTATTATAACTTCATAAAGTTGTTTCCAAAAAGTTGATATAGTCCAAATACTTAAACCACCCAATTTTTTATTTAATGCTAATAGACATTTTGCTTTAATGCTTCTAGGATCTTCAAAATAAACCATATGTTTTTTGTTGTTTTCATAATAACTAAAAAAAGGTGTTTGTGCAATATCATCATAAGAAATAGCAGCATTTTTGCTTTTAGCGTATTCAATAGCCCTTGAATTAGCTATAGATTTTGCAGCAACCCCTTCAGTAAATGGTAATGTAAAATCATATCCATAGTTTGGAATACCCATAAATATTTTGTTATTAGGAATTTCAGTTAACGCATAATCGATAACATTTGAAACTTTATCGATAGGTGCAACAGGCATTGCAGGACTATATGTATAACCCCATTCATAAGTCATAAGAATAACTTGATTGGCAATACTTCCAATGGCATTATAGTCATGCGCCTCATATAATGTTCCAGTTTGCTCTTTACTTGTTTTTGGGGCTACAGCGACACTTAATTCATAATTGTTATTTAATCTTGTTTTAAGCTTATCTAAGAACTCTTTATATTTTTCTTTGTCTTGGGGGAATATGTATTCAAAGTCAATGTTTATTCCATAATATCCTTTTTTCTCAAGAATAGATATTATATCATTTAATAAAGTATCTTGTTTACTTGCATCATTTAAAATATCACTAGCAAGTTTGCTGTTAAATTCTCCATCTTTATCAATGTTATTTACGACCATCATAGGAGCAACTTTTGCATTTTTTGCAGTATTTATTATCTCTTGGTCATTAATAGCGATTAATGATCCGTTATCATTAATTGAATACGAGAAAATTGATAAATATGTTAAATAAGGTAAAGAATCTTGAATTATGTTTAGGGGTGTTTGTGGATATACATATCCATTAACTTTTATTTTTTTCTTACTTAAATTATTTCCAATAACAATTGGTTCATTTATATCTAAATAAGACTTAGAAGCCGCTAATGGATTATTGGCAAGTAAATCAGAATAGCTTAAATTATTTTTTTTAGCAATACTAAATAAACTATCACCACTTTTTACATAATAAATGCTGTCTTTTTTTTTAATAATTAAGCATTGTCCGACAACTAAGTTATTATTAATTAATCCATTAGTTGTTATTAAATCATTTGTTGATACATTATACTTACTAGCGATAGTATATAAACTATCACCATTTTGAACAACATATAAAATCATATAATCACCTAATGTAATGTATGCAAAGATATTGATTATGTTAAAAATGGTTGACAAGTCAACTGTTTTTTATATAATATTATTGGTGATAATATGAGTAAAAGTAGAATGCTTGGAAAAATTGTTAGAAATATGGACTTGTATCATAACAAAAAATCAAAACAAAATTTAATTAATAAAAATCAATTTGAATCATTAAGGTATATAAGTAAACACCCAGGTATAACAAGTATAGAAATTAGTAACTATTTAAATGTTGATAAAGCATTAGTAACGAGAATGGTTCAAAAATTAATTGATTTAAAATATGTATCATTTAATAATGATGAAATAGATAAAAGGAAAAAAAGATTATACATTACCGAAAATGGTCAAGAAATAAAATTAGAAGAATTTAATCATGAGGAAACTTTTTTTAATGAATGTATGAGTGTGTTATCAAAAGAGGAAAAAGATAATTTTATGATTTTATTAGAAAAAGTATATTTAAAATCAAAGGATTTAAGAAAAAAAGGATTTGAATAAAAATGAAAAATAGACCAGATAAAGTTTTTACATATTTTAAAGAAAATAAATTATTATTCATTGGTATTTGTATATCAGGATTGTTTTTTGATGGGTTGATGTGCTTAGTACCTATAATTCAAGGTAGAGTAATTACAGAGTTTGAAAAAGGAAAACCATTTAAAGAATTAATATTTTTACTAATATTAATGTTTTTGTTTATATTGTTTGTTCAATTTAATCGATATTTAAAAAGATATTTTGTAAGATTGTTTTCTAATAAAATGACTTTATCCATGAGAGCTACTAGTTATAATAATTTACTTTTAATGGATATGAATAATTTTGATCATAATTCCAAAGGGGACATTATGAATAAAAATTTAGCAGATATAGCAGATACAAGTGAAGGAATAAGAAAAGTCTCAACCGAAATATTTGACAGTGTTGTATTACTAATTGGATATGTAATAAGCATGTCTATAATGGATTATAAAATTACAATTTTTACTTCCATATTTATGATTCTTTCGATTGTAATTGCTTCTAAAATGAAAAAACAAGTTGTTAAGAATACTAATGATTATAAAAAATATTTTTCATATACAAAGCAAGTAACACTTAATAACCTTGATAATGAGTTAAACTTTCGTAGCCTTGGTGTTACAAAAAACTACGACAAGAAATATGATGAAGTACAAGATGTATTAGAAAAAAAAGCTATTAAGGCGGCATTATTTCAAAATAGTTTAGAACCTTTATATAATGCTGTGGCCTTACTTGGTATTGGAATTGTTATTTTTATGTCAGTTTCAAATGTCATTAATGGAGTTTGGGAAATTGGTAAATTTAGTGCCTATCTTTCAACGTATTTATTAGTGGCAACTAAATCAAGTAAAGTAGGAAAAGTATTTAACGCTTATCAAAAAGCAAAAGTCTCATGGCAAAGATGTAAATATTTTTTAGCACCAGAAATTAAAATGGAAAAATTAGAAATTTCAAAAAATACTCAGTTGGAAGTAAAAAAATTATTTTTCTATTTTGAAAAGAATTGTGAAATAAGAGATTTAACATTTAATGCTGTTGCAAATGACATAATAGGTGTTTGTGGAGTTGTACATACCGGAAAATCAAGTTTAGCAGCTGTATTGAGTGGATTATACAATTACGAAGGAACTGTAAGATTATCAGAAATAGAACTTAAAGAAAATATCAATACGAAAATAAAAGATTTTATAGCATATTTACCAACAGATGTTGAAATCTTTAATAATACAATTAAAGAAAATATTACATTAGGTAATGAAGGAGACTATTTATTTGCAGGCATTAATGCTTGTCTAGATGAAGATATTAAAACTATTAAAAATGGCTATAATGAGGTTATTTCACATAGTCAAAGCAATATAAGTGGTGGACAGCAAAAACGTTTAGGAATAGCAAGGTGCCTTTTTAATCATCCTAAATTAATTGTATTAGATGACCCTTTTAACGCTATCGGTAAAGAAATGTCACAAAGAATTATTAAAAACTTTAAAGAAAAATATAAAAATACTATTTTTATCATAGTTACAAATCAACAAAGTATTTTAAGTTTGACTGATAAGGTGATTTTTTTAAAACCAGGTAATATAAACAAGGTTGGAACATATAAAGAGTTATCAGAAGACGAATCATTTAATGATATGATGAAAGAGGGGGACTAATATGGTAATAAAATGCTTAAAACAATATTTCAGCAAACATTTTTTTATTTTATTATTTATCATATTAATTATTATATCAATTACATTACTGTCATTAATACCACCACAATTAATAAGGATAATATTAGATAATATTATACCAAGTAAAAATAAAGATAAGTTATTTTTATTCGCACTTTTTTATTTACTTGTATATATATTTATAGGAGTTGTAAACTTTTTAAAAGAATTAGTGCTAGTTATTATGGCGCAAGGTTTTTCTAAATTTTTAAGAAAAATAATGATGAAGCATTTGCATAATATGACTTTTAAAAATTTAACTAAATATGATAGTGGTATTTTTGAGGCTTATTTTAATAATGATGTTGACGCAATTAATACATTAATAACAAGTGGCGTTGTTTCAATGGCAATTGATTTATTTAAAATTATTGGAATTTTAATATCAATTTTTATATTTAGTATTAAATTTGGATTTATGACAATTTGTTTAATACCTATCATTATTAGCATTACTTTTATCTTTAGAAAACTTATGTTTAAATCACAATTAAAAAATAGGATGCTTGAAGGAAAGGTTAATAATTCAATATTAGAAACACTTGATAATATTAAAACAATAAAATCCTTTAGTTATTATGAAAATAGTTCTTTAAAGTATAAACAATTATTAGAAGATCATTATCAAACTACATTAAAAGCTAATTATTATGATTCTGTTTTTTCTCCAATCATGCTAATGATAAAGACATCAGTAATTATATTGTTAATGGGAGTTTCAAGTTATAATCAAAATATATTTAACATGTCATTAGGAATGATTGTTAGTTCAATTGATTTGTTAACAAATTTATTTAACCCCATTGAAAATTTAGGTACTGAATTACAAACTATTCAAAAAAGTATGGCTGGTATAAAAAGAATAGATGATTTTCTAAAGCTTGAAGAAGATGAAGATGTTAAAATTTTTGAAATGGATAATTTGGAAATAAGTATTGAATTTAAAGATGTAACATATAGTTATGATGGAGTTAACAATGTTATAGAAAATTTCAATCTTAAGATGAAAAACAATGATAAATTAACATTAAAAGGGCGAAGTGGGGCCGGAAAATCTACTATTTTTAAATTGGCATATGGAGTGATCAAGCCTACTAGTGGTCAGGTTTTAATAAATGGATTAGAAGTTTATTATATGTCAGATGAGATAAAAAGAAAGTTATTTGGGATTGTATATCAAGATGTATTTTTTAGTGATGGAACAATTTATGAAGAACTTATATTAAATGATAAAACAATTAGTGAAGAAAAGGTATATGATGTATTAAAAGCTGTTAAACTTGATAAAAGAGTTTTTGATATACATGCAAAGCTAAATAAAGATGATTACTCAAGTGGAGAACAGGCATTATTTAATATTGCAAGAACAATTATTACTGATGCAGAAATTATTTTTTTAGATGAGATGAGTGCTAAAATTGATCCAATAACATCAATGCACATTATGAAACTTATTAATGATATATGTAAAGATAAATTAGTTTTCTCAATTAATCATTATGGGTCCAATTTAAAGGACTCTAAAATATTGTCTTTGTAAGTTTATTGAATTAATGTTATAATTGATTGAGAAGAAGTCAATATTATTTTAATAAAATTGTTTTTTCTTTATCTTTAAGTTAATACAACACTAAAAAACTCAAAATTAGAATTTTTGAGACATAGTGAAATCTATTAAAATTGTGGTATACTAT
>JAVBOS010000119.1:0-2665 GCA_031550255.1 Anaeroplasmataceae bacterium
TGTTTTTAGTGGACTTGGATTTATAACTTTAAATAAAAATTGTAAAATTAGAGTAACTTCAGTTAAAGGAATGGATGTGTTTTTAAGAAATGCCATTATCGGAAGCTAAAGTCAGTGAAGTCTATAATTTAGTAAAAAACAAATACGAAAGAAATGGGCATTTAAATCGATTTATTCATATAGTTGGTGTCTTCAATATGGCATCGTATCTAGCAAAAAAATATAATGTTAATATTTTTAAAGCACAATTAGCTGCATTAATTCATGATTATTTTAAATATGAATCAATAGAAGAAATGAAAGAATATTTAAAGGATTCAAAATTGATTGAAGAATGTGAAGAGTGTCCCGTTTTATTTCATGCTTATTCATCAGCAAAAGCAGTTAAAGATATTTTTAATATTGAAGATGATGAAATATATTATGCTGTTAAGTATCATGTTTTTGGAAGATTAAAAATGACAAAATTAGAAGAAATAATTTTAATTAGTGATTATACTGAAGAAAATAGAACATATGAAAGTTGTGTTAAAGCAAGAAAAATACTTTTAGATAATAAATTAAATGAAGCTATTTATCTTTCAACAAAAGACACTATCGATTTTGTAACAAAAAAGGGTGAAAAACCTCATCCTATTCAATTAAAAATATTAAAGCAATATAAGGAGAAAATATAAATGAAAATGTTAAAAACAATTGTAGATTCATTAGACAAAGTAAAAGCAGAGGATTTAACTATATATGATATGAAAGGAGTATCACCTTTATTTGATTATATGGTTATTGCCACAATTGATTCAAGTCGTCAAGCTGATGCTGTTACGTCATATATTAGAGAAGATTTAGAGACTATTGGTTATCAAGTAAAGAATATCGAAGGAAGAAACACGGCGTGGGTTTTAGTTGATTGCTATGATGTCTTAGTTCATGTATTTACCTTAGAAGAAAGAAGTCACTATAGTTTAGATAAAATATATATGGATGTACCTAAAATACAACTTTCACAAATTAAATAAGAAAAAAAGTAATTAGCAAAAACTAATTACTTTTTTAATACAGATTCATATTTCATTTCATTAATATCTGCTTTACTTCCTGTATCTAAACTAGAGTTATCAAATAATAAATGAAATTGTTTTGAATTATTTAAATATAAATAACTATTTACTGCAGATAAATAATCCATGCAAGTATTTTTAGCAATATTATATAACTCTTTAAAAGACAAGTTAGAAGCTAATCCAGAGACTGGATTAAGCCATATTTGATGAGATTCATTCATGAAATCTCCAATATTATATTTACTTTGATATAAGAAGTTATATGTCAAATGATTACTTTTACGATTAAACGTTAAATCGTTTATTTTATAAAGTATACTTTTTATTTTTATAAAATCATGTGAAGTATAATTCATAAACTTTTTAAATTTTTTTAAGGAAATCTTATATAATTCACTTGTTTTAGAAAAATAGTAATTATTTTTAATCGTATGATCTAATATTTCTAAATCATTAAAAGTAAAAATAAAAGCACCTTTAAATTTTTTTACTAAATTAATTTTTGCTAAATCTAAATATTCGTTTTCTTTAACTAGTGTACTATCGATGGCTCTTTCAATTAATCCATGGGTTCCTCTATATTTTTTAGTTAATCTATTATCTTTTCTATAAATACCAGAAAGGCTGTTTATGTAGGGATGCATAATTTTATCTAAGACATAATGAGATACTAAGGAATATAATAACAAGATATTATCTCTATCAAATCCATTATTTCTAATATAATTTATTATTGTTTCAATTACATCACTTGTTTTAACATTATGCAACTTATAACCTAATTTTAAATTATCTTTTTTATTCATTTTATATAAATTAAAATAATAAGGTAAATCATGTAAGTTTGAGTATAAAAAAATACGTGACTCATCAATATTTATTAAGTTTTTGTATTTATCATCTAATGAACGTATAACATCATTAGCAAAATAAAAATGAGTCATTGCTTCAGGCATATTTTTTCACTTCCTCGTATTTACTATTATACTTCAAAAATAGTAAAAAAAACAAGAATTAAGTCTTTAAAAAAGAAAGTAAATGTATTATAATAGATATATTATTTTGTTTTAGAGGTATCAAATGAAAATAGTAACTAAAAGTATTTTTTCGACAATTGAAAAACAAATATTTAATCGTGGTAGAGATTTAGATGTAGCATTATTTAATGTGCTGTTTGGTGATATGCCTAATGACTTTGTTTTAGATGCAATAAGTATGTATCAGAACAAAGATGGTGGTTTTGGTAATACGCTTGAAATGGATAATTATAATCCTAACTCTAGTCCGGCTGTTACATGTGAAGCTTTATCAATTTTAAAATTAGCAGGATTTAATCATAAAAGTGATAGTGAATTTTTAAAGCAAATGCTTAATAAAACTTTTAATTATCTTTATAATAGCTGTGAACTAAAAAATAATAAATGGGAATTTGCAATAAAATCTAATAATGATTTTGCATGTGCAAATTGGTGGAAGTATAATGAAATAGCTGTTTTAAATAATAATCCAACTGCTTCAGTATTAGCTTATACAATTTATTTTTTAAGTGAAGATAAACCTTATTTTAAAAAAGCTATAAAGATGATTGATAACTGTATAAAAGA
>JAVBOS010000190.1:0-6829 GCA_031550255.1 Anaeroplasmataceae bacterium
GGATTAAATGATATTTCAGTTAAAGGATTAGCTAATAAGACAGGTAATGAAAGATTTGCATATGATTCATATAGACGTTTTATACAAATGTTTAGTGATGTAGTTATGGGTCTTGAAAAAAATAAATTTGAATATGTATTGGAAAAAATTAAAGAATCTAAGCATTTGAAATATGATTTTGAATTAACGGCCAATGACTTAATGGAAGTTATAGAAGTATATAAAGCTTTTTATAAAGAAAACTTAGGACAATCATTTCCACAAGATCCAAGAGTTCAATTAAAATTAGCTATTGAAGCAGTATTTAAATCATGGGATAATCCAAGAGCAATTTATTACCGTAGAATGAATGATATTCCTTATGATTGGGGTACAGCAGTAAACGTTCAATCAATGGTATTTGGTAATATGGGAGATACATCAGGTACTGGTGTAGCATTTACTCGTAATCCTGCCAATGGAACTAAAGAAGTTTATGGGGAATATTTGATTAATGCACAAGGAGAAGATGTTGTTGCTGGTATAAGAACACCTGAGGCAATTTCTAAGCTTGCACAAGACTTACCTAGCGCATACGATGAATTTATTAAAATTTCTAATATTTTAGAAAAACATTATAAAGATATGCAAGATATGGAATTTACTATTGAAGAAGGTAAATTATATTTTTTACAAACTAGAAATGGAAAAAGAACTGCTCAAGCAGCATTACAAATTGCTTGTGATATGGTTGATGAGGGTTTAATTACACCAAAAGAAGCTATTAAGAGATTAGATGCTAAAGCTTTGGAACAATTATTACATCCGAAATTTGATGAAACATCTTTAAAAAATGCTACTAAAATCGGAAGTGCGCTACCTGCGTCTCCAGGCGCTGCAGCTGGTAAAATTTATTTTACAGCAAGTGCTGCTAAAGAAGCACATAAACGTAAAGAAAAAGTAATTTTAGTTCGTTTAGAAACATCTCCTGAAGATATTGAAGGAATGCATATTGCTCAAGGTACATTAACTGCTAGAGGTGGAATGACTAGTCATGCTGCAGTAGTTGCTAGAGGAATTGGAACTTGCTGTATTAGTGGATGTTCACAAATGGAGATTGATGAAGAAAATAAAGTATTTACACTTGGTGGACATACATTTAATGAAGGAGATTATCTTTCCTTAGATGGAACTAAAGGTGATATTTACTTAGGTAATATTAAAACTGTTCCTGCAAGTATCGATGGTAATTTTGGAAGAATTATGGCTTGGGCTGATAGTTTTAGAAAGTTAGAAATTAGAACTAATGCTGATACAATAAATGATGCGAAAATGGCTAAAGAATTTGGTGCTCAAGGTATTGGATTATGCCGTAGTGAACATATGTTTTTCCAAGAACAAAGAATTCATAATATGAGAAAAATGATTTTAGCAAGAAATGAAGCTGAAAGAATTAATGCATTAAAGGCTTTACTTGAATACCAAAGAGAAGATTATATTGGTTTATATACTATTATGAATGGTTTACCTGTAACAGTGAGATTAATTGATCCACCTTTACACGAATTTTTACCAAAAGAAGATTCGCAAATTGAATTACTTGCAAGAGATATGAATATGTCAGTCGAAGAAATTCATTATCAATGTGATTTATTAAAGGAAGAAAATCCTATGATGGGTCATCGTGGATGTCGTTTAGCTGTTACTTATCCAGAAATAGCTAGAATGCAAGCTCGTGCTATTATTGAAGCTGCTATTTATGTTAAAAATTCAAGTAAAATTGAAGTTACCCCAGAAATAATGATTCCTTTAATTGGTGAAATTAAAGAATTACAATATGTTAAAACAGAAGTAGTTAATGAGATTACTAAAGTTTTAGAAGAAAATAATATTGATAATATTGATTATAAAATAGGAACAATGATTGAAGTACCAAGAGCTGCATTACTTGCTGATGAAATCGCAAGTGAAGCTGAGTTCTTTAGTTTTGGAACAAATGATTTGACACAAATGACATTCGGATTATCAAGAGATGATTCAGCTAAATTCTTAGATTCATATTATAGTAAAAAAATATATGAATCAGATCCATTTTCAAGATTAGATGAACATGGTGTTGGAAAATTAGTTGAAATGGCTGTTTTAAAAGGACGTTCAATTCGAAAAGATATTAAATTGGGTATTTGTGGAGAACATGGTGGAGATCCATCAAGTATTGCATTTTGTCACAAATTAGGATTAACATATGTTTCTTGTTCACCTTATCGTGTACCAATTGCTAGACTTGCTGCTGCACAAGCTGCATTAGAAGAATAATTAATTGTGAATACATACGGAAAAACCCGTATGTATTCATTAAATTATAAATAAAAATTAAAAAAAACAATTTTCTATTTACAAAAAATCTAGATTTTAGTATAATAAAAAGGCAGTCAAAAATTGCTAATTGTTTCGTTAGCTCAGCTGGATAGAGCAACGGCCTTCTAAGCCGTAGGTCAGAGGTTCGAATCCTCTACGAAACGCCATCTATAAAATTAAAACAGACCTAGTCTGTTTTTTTATTTTAAATATATAATATTTACTAGACTTATATATTCCAAAGTGTTATAATAAGTTAATTCTATAAGAGGTAGCAATGTAGATTAGTAATATATGATAGAAGGCATTCGATTTAATCATATATGAAAGGTAACCATTGCCGAGTATATTAGATTGGCAAATCTAATATGCGGGGATATGAGAAATACTTGTATCACTCCTACTAAAATAGTTAGTAGAGGCGCTATTGGAATTAATTGTATTTGTATGATTAATGGGCGCAGAGGCGTCCTTTTTATTTTTTAAGGTGGTAAATTATGAAAGAATTAGAAATTGGTAAAGTAAAAGTAAGTGAATTAGTAAATAAATATCAAACTCCATTGTATGTTTATGATGAAGGAATGTTAGAAAATATTATGAAAACTTATATCACAAACTTTAAATCAAATAAATTTAAAACAAAAGTGTTATTTGCTTCAAAAGCTTTTTCAACAACGTCAATGGTAAAATTAGTAAACGAAAACGGATTAGGGCTAGATGTTGTAAGCGGTGGAGAACTATTTACAGCAATTAATGCTAAAATGGATATGGAAAAAGTATACTTTCATGGAAATAATAAACAAGTATATGAATTTGAAATGGCATTTAATAATAGTTTAAAGCATATAGTTATTGATAACTATTTAGAATTAGAATTATTAGAAAAACTAGCAAAAGAATATAATAAACATTTAAATGTTATGTTACGTTTAAATGTAGGAGTAGAAGCTCATACTCATGAATATATTATAACAGCACATGTTGATTCTAAATTTGGTATGGCTTATATGTCAAACGATTATTTAAAATGTTTAGAATTATTAGAAAATAGTCAAAATTTAGAATTAGAAGGATTTCATGCTCATATAGGAAGTCAAATATTTGATATGACTGCATTTTATGCTGAAATCGATAAGATGGTAAAAGTATTAAAAGATTTTAATAAAACATTATCTTTAAATATTGGTGGAGGTTTTGGAGTTAAATATACTGTAGAAGATAAACCAATTCCAATTGCTGAAGTATGTAAAATGATTATTAATCATACAGAAGATGCTTTAAAATTAAATAATGTTAAAATTAATGAATTAATTATTGAACCAGGTAGAAGCATTGTTGCTGAAGCTGGATATACACTATATAAAATTGGTTTTCAAAAACAAACACCTAATAAAGAATATTACTTTATAGATGGTGGAATGACTGATAATATTAGACCGTGTTTATATCAAGCTAAATATGCTTGTGATATCGCAAATAAAATGGATGAAGAAAAAAATAAATTAGTTACAATAGCTGGAAAAAATTGTGAATCTGGAGATATTATCATTAAAGATGCAAAATTACCAAAAGCTGAAACTGGTGATATTTTAGTGGTTTATTCTACAGGTGCATATGGTTATTCAATGAGTAGTAATTATAATAGATTATTAACACCAGCGGTAGTTTTTGTTAAGGACGGAAAATCAAGAGAAGTCGTAAGACGCCAAACATATGAAGATTTATTAAGAAATGATTTATAAGAAAGAGGTTATAACATGTTAAAAGGATCAATAGTTGCGATTGTAACGCCTTTTTGTAATGATGGTAGTGTAAATTATAAAAAATTAGGTGAATTACTAGAGTTTCATATAGCAAATAAGACAGATGGAATTGTTATTTTAGGAACAACAGGCGAAGCATCAACATTATCTGATGTTGAATGCGATGAAATTGTTAAGTATTCTGTTCGTAAAGTTAATAAAAGAATACCTTTAATTGTTGGAAGTGGTAGTAATTGTACACAAACGGCAATTAGCTTAAGTAAAAAGTATGAAGCAATGGGTGCTGACATGTTACTTGTTATTACTCCCTACTATAATAGAACTAACAATAAAGGGATGCTTAATCATTTTACAAGTATTGCCAATAGTGTGAATATTCCAATTATTTTATACAATGTTCCTGGTAGAACAGGATGTTCAATTGATGTAAATGTTGTAAAACAATTAGCATTACATAAAAATATCGTTGGTATAAAAGAAGCAAGTGGTAATATTAGTTATGTTGCGAAAGTTGCTAGATATATTAGTGATAAGTTTGCATTATATAGTGGGAACGATGATATGATTGTGCCATTACTTAGTTTAGGTGGTATTGGTGTTATTTCTGTTTGGGCTAATATTATGCCGCAAACTGTTCACAACATGGTTTTTGATTATCTAGATGGTAAACTAGAAAATGCTTTAAAAAATCAATTAAATTTTATTGATTTAATTGATGCTTTATTTTATGAAACAAATCCAATTCCTGTAAAACATGCTATGAATTATTTAGGTTATAATGTTGGTCCACTTAGATTACCTTTAGATAATATGGATGAAAATAATTATAAAAAATTAGTTAAAGAGATTGAATTAGTAAAAGGAGATCTAAAATAATGAAGATTGCCTTAGTTGGATATGGTGCCATGGGCCGTATTATTGAAAACAATATAATTGAAGATAAAATTGTTGGTATTATTAGTGAAGAATTTAATAATAATTTAGATGATTGTAAAGAAATACCCAATGTAATAATCGATTTTTCTAATCCAGCAAATCTTGATATGATTTATGATTATGCAAAAAAGAATAAAGTTTCAGTTGTTTTTGCTACTACTGGATTTAATAATGAACAATTAGAAAAAATTGATGATTTGGGTAAATATACTAATGTTTTAATTTCTGCTAACTTTAGCTTAGGTGTGATGATTTTAAATATACTTGTTAAAGAAGTAGCACCTATTTTAAAAGATAGCTGTGATATCGAATTAATTGAAAAACACCATAATAAAAAAATAGATGCTCCTAGTGGAACAGCTAAAATGCTTGTTAATTCAATGAATGAATCACTTGGATATAATATTGTTCCAGGTAGAAATGGTGTTTCAAAACGTGAAAAGAAAGAAATAGGAGTTCATGCTGTTAGAGGCGGAACTATTGTTGGTGAACATGAAGTAATATTTGCAGGAACTGATGAAATAATTTCATTAAAACATGAGGCCTTTTCAAAAGTTATATTTGCTAAAGGTGCTATTAAAGGTGCAAAATGGATTGTTAATCAAGAAACTGGTATCTACAATATGGAAGATGTCTTATTTGGTAAAGAATAGATATATAATGCAATATTTTGCATATATCTAAATAGAGGTGTGTTGATGAAAAAATATAATGTATGTGTTGTTGGAGCTACAGGACTTGTAGGAACAACATTTTTGGAAGTATTAGCAGAATATAATTTTCCAATTGAAAATTTAAAATTATTAGCTTCTGAAAGAAGTGCTGGAAAAGTTATCAATTTTAAAGGAAAAGATTATATTGTTGAAGCAGTAAATGAAAATTCATTTAATGGATATGATTTGGCTTTATTTGGAGCTGGTGGAGAAACATCTAAAAAATATTGTCCAATTGCTGTTAAAGCAGGGTTAACAGTAATTGATAATTCAAGTGCTTTTAGACAAGATCCAAGTGTTGGATTAGTTGTTCCTGAGATAAATATTTTGGATACAAAAATAAATAAGTTAATTGCTAATCCAAATTGCTCTACAATTCAATCAGTATTACCTTTAAAAGCTTTAGAAGATAAGTATGGGATAAATAGAGTTTTTTATTCAACTTATCAAGCAGTTAGTGGTAGTGGTCAAAAAGGTAAAGAAGATTTAAAGAAAGCTTTAAATGGAGAAGAGTGTACTTTTTATCCACATGATATAAGTAAAACTTGTATTCCTGAAATTGATTCATTTTTAGAAGATGGATACACTAAAGAAGAAGTGAAAATGGTTAATGAAACAAGAAAAATACTTCATAGACCAGATTTAGCTGTAAGCGCAACTTGTATAAGAGTGCCTGTGGCAAATAGTCATGGTGTAAGTATGATGGTTGAACTTAATAAAGAATTTACAGTAAGTGAAGTAAAAGAAGTATTAGCAGCTTATCCAGGAATAAAAGTTGTTGATGATGGACCAAATCATTTATATCCTACTTCAACATTAGCAAATGGAAATGATTTTGTATATGTTGGACGTATTAGAAAAGATTATGGTTCAAAAAATAGTTTATTATTATACTGTGTAGCAGATAATATTAGAAAAGGTGCAGCTGCTAATGCTGTCCAAATAGCATTAAAAATGGCAGAAAACGATTCGTTATAAGAGGTAATTATGTTAGTAGTAGCTAAGTTTGGTGGATCTTCATTGTCACATGAAGCACAATTTAAAAAAGTAAAGAACATTGTACAAAGCGATCCTAAAAGA
>JAVBOS010000075.1:0-7041 GCA_031550255.1 Anaeroplasmataceae bacterium
GTTTTTTAATTGTTCTTGAATTCTAAAAACCAAATTTTTCAAATAAATATATTCATCAAATGTTTCAATCATCGGAAACATAATCTTTATATTGTTATAATCATTTGACATAATAAGTGCTTTAACTTGAGTTTCAAATAATTCCGGATTATTCTTATAATTATCAATTCCTTTATGAAATGTTTGAACATAACTTAATTGCTTATCATCACCAACATCAAATGTTCTAAAACAAACCGGTCTATCCTTCATTTCTAAAATAGCATTATGATAAATTTCATATTGTTCATCAAATGTTAAAGGACGATTATTATTCATAAAAATAAATTCTGTACGGTATAATCCTATTCCATTAACTGCATATTTGTTAGCTTTTACTACATCGTTATTATTACTAACATTGGCCAACAGTTTTACACCCTTATTTTCATAATTAGCAATCGGAACTTCTATTTCCTTTTTACCAACTATTTCTTGATACTCTTTAATCAAATAATCACTTGGCTTTAAAAAAATCATTTGTTTTCTAGTATCAACAATAACCGTTATATCCGGCGAGATACTATAGTCATTTATTACTACATAAGGTATTTCTCTTGATTTGCAAATAATAACAGCATGTGATGTATATCCACCCTTTTTAGCTATTACTGCTTTTAGGTTATCCTTATAATCCATCATCATTGAAGGCAATAATTCTTCTACAACTAAAACGACATCGCAGTCAACATCTTTTGCACAGTCATTAGTCATGTTTTTTAATACTCTGTGTTTTATATCTACAAAGTCTAAATATCTTTCTTGTAAATAAAGATTTGTAGCACCTTTCATTCGTTCGATATATTTATCGATAACGCAAGTAAAAGCATTTGCGGCATTATGTTTTTTATTTAATATCTTTTCTATAACTTCTTTTTTTAAAACAGGATCCTGAAGAATTAAAATATGTACTTCTAAAAATTGTTCATCTAAGTTAAATTCTTCCTTATTTATATTTTGTAATTGAGTTATAGATTTACTTATAGCATTTTCAAATTTTGATACTTCTTTTTCAACTGAAGTAAATTTGTTACGAATATTATTTATATTATCAATTACTACTGTTTTTCCTATCCCAATCCCATTGGTAATAACTTCAACTAAATGATTATCCATACAATCACTCCTACATTAAGACTATTATACATCTTTTATATGGTAAAAAAAAGAAAAAGGTGTCAAAAACACCTTACTTAATTTGCATTATAAAACAAGAAACATTTCCATCCTGATATTTATTAACTTTAACATCAAATTTATATTCTTTATTAACATTTTTATCGATAACAATTTCTATTTCAAACGAATCTTTATCTAAATATTTATAGATATTACAATCCGTCATCATTAAATCAAGACAATTAGAAAACTTATTTTCAAAATCCCAATCTTCGTAATTGATTAGTTTTAAGAATGCTCCAGTTTTATGAACTAGTTTTATATGATTATCTTCATAAATAAACATAACATCTGTATTTTTATTTTCCTTATAAATACTAATCATCTCTGTACTTGGATAATAAGTTCCTTCTTTAAAGAAAATATTTTTATAATAAATAATATCATTATCTCCATTTAATGTATAAACTAAAACATCTGCAACCTCATCATGCATTATTACTAATCTAACAAACATAATCGAGTTATCACATTTAACGATAGCTACATCTTCTAGACAAAAATCTGTTAATTCTTTATGTCTAAAATTCAACACTTCTAGATTATTATAAACTTTTATTAAGTTTAGTACTTTTTCATAATCAGCTTTTAATGCTGATACTTTATCTAAAGAAATAAATAAATTTTCTGCAAAGGCAACCTTTATTTCTTCACTTTTTATAAACAATTGTTTTATCATTTTATCACCAAGATAATCATATCATAAATTTTTCAAAAAGAAAACCAAGTTTATTGAACTTGGTTAAGGTATTTTAAATATTCATCAATAATTGTTTTTACAGCCAAATCTTGTTCTAAATAAGACTTTTGTGGGTTATAACCATCAAGTTTAACTTTTTGATTATTATAAAAAATGTTAAAAGAATCTTTAATTTTGTATTTATCTCCATCTATAATTCTATTAGCAAAGAAAATGTAATAATCTCTACTATTTGGTTCTTCTGTTTCATTATTAACATACATATAATTATTATTTTTATCTCGACCTCCTAAATAGCATAATAGCTCTTTAGTTTCTCCTGTACCTTTTAAAAAAGCAAGCACATCGACTTCATAATATGTATATATATTAGTTAGTTCCAACTTATTCCATTGCGTTTTTATATTACTAATACTTCCAACTTTTGCAATAAAAATATAATCGGCCTTATTCGCCCTATCTTCATGTGTAATTGGTGCATCATACTCAATGCTAATTGACGTAACTTGATTTTTTCTTATATTTATATTATATCCAATGACAAATGTTAAAATGATTAATAAAATATATCCTAATCTAAATAAAAATTTTTTCTTCATATTAATATCCCCATTTCTTTCTATATGCTGCTAAATCTGAAGACCCAAACTTCTCAAATTCTCTTCTTCCTTGTAGCATAACATTTTCAGATCCTTCTATTTGACTAAAATCATCAAGTCCTAAACAATGTCCAAATTCATGTACTATTGTTTTTAATTTTTCTTTATAGTTAAAAACATTCATGTAATAATTATTAAAATTAATTGTTGATCCACCTTTTTTATAACTATGAAGTGCAAAATAATTTGAATCTTTATCATTTATTTCTTTAAGCGTTACATCATTAGTTGTAAATAAACCATCTTTTTCAAATGTTACTACTCCAAGTTTGTTCCAATAATTAATCGCTTCAACAATTGAACTACCATAATTAGTTTTATCTGTATAATGTACTTTCATTCCTGAATCAACATCGTGTCTCTCATCATCAAAAATCAAATCATTTATGTCAAAGCAATAATTGTCTACCATTAATTTTATTGTTGAAGATCCATTCAAACCTTTTGTTTCAGATATTTTTAAATAATATGTTGTATCTTTATCCATATAAAAAGATAAAAAGAAGTTTGGATTTTGAGTCAATGCATAACCCCTTGTAAATTGAGCTACGTTATCATTTGATGCAATAATATTTCTATTGGCATCATATAATTCAATTTTTAAATCTAAATTACCTAATGAAAATACCGAAACATAGTCAATATAACTTCTTCTTATCACATAATATATCTCGCTATATCCCATAAAGTATGGATTGGAAACAGTGTTTATTCCTTTAGGTATTGCATTGCCAAATGAAGTTCCTTCATTTGATGGTTCTGGTAAATCTCCACCCGGATCAGAAATTCTAAGAATATCAATATAATTATTGATTAAATCATTTTTTATTATACTTAATTTCTTTGGCAATTGTTTTTTTTCTAGAACCATATTAGTTTTATTAGAAACTACAAAACTATTTGTAATAGTTCTTTGGTCTTCACTAAATAATATATTGCTTTTATTAGAATAAAATGAGTATTTTTCTCCAATTATAGGGTATGAAAGATCATCTAATAGAATTAAATCATTTTCTTCATTGATTCCACCATAAAATTTAATTACAACTTCATCATCAACATTCCCTTTTATAACCTTGTTTACAGTTACATTAAAATATGTATAAGGAACCGGTGTTCCTTTACCATTAAATTGTGATACAGAGTGGATATTTTTTATTGTACCAACAAAGTGATTATCGAAATTTAAGACTTTTTCTGCCTCATTCAATCCTTCGTAAGCATAATCCCCATTTAAAAATTTTATTTGATTACCAAAAGCCAATGAGTCTACTTTAAAATTAGATGATATAAGAAGTGAACCAAAAAATAATACCAAATAAACAATTCTTTTCATATAATACTCCCCCTTTTAACTATACATGTGTAAACATCCTACACTTCAAATATATCTTATTTATCTTTTTTTTGCAACAAAAATCGTTCGACAAATTACTACATATAAAAAATAAAGCCAAGTTAATTACAAACTTGGCTTCAAAACTGTTATTTTTTTGTATAAATGTCTCTAGATACATAATGAGTATGTAAATATTTATGAGATGTATGACTATTAGGTTCACCTAAGAATTCTTCATACGCTTTCATCATTTCTTTATTTTCATGACTCTTACGAATTACAGACTTAGTATCTTCATTATAAAGTACACTAGCACGTAATGCTTTTACATCAAATTTTTCTAAGTTTTCTGCACAAACGATTGGTTGACCACCACCATTTATACATCCACCTAGACATCCCATTAATTCAACAAAGTGATATTGTTTTTCTCCACTTTTTAAAATTTTAAAGAACTCTTTAATTGCAGCTCCACCGTGAACAACAGCAACATTAACAATCATTCCATTTACTTCTAAACTAGCTTCTTTAATAGCTTGCATCCCACGCACTGCATGGAAGTCAACATTTCTTAATTCTTGCTTAGTTAAAGTTTCAACAACTGTACGAAGTGCAGCTTCCATAACTCCACCTGTAACACCAAAGATTGTTCCAGCTCCAGTATAAGCAGCTAATTGGCCTTCTGGTTTTACTGGTTCTAATTTAGTGAAGTCAATTCCAACTCGTTTAACCATTCTAGCAAATTCTCTAGTTGTTAAAACATAGTCAACATCACGTAATCCATCAACTTCCATTTCTGGTCTAGCAGATTCAAACTTTTTAGCAATACATGGCATTATAGATACTACAACTACATTCTTAGGATCAACACCTAATTTTTTACTCCAGTAATGTTTAACCATTGCTCCATTCATTTGATGAGGAGATTTACATGATGATAAATTTGCTAAATATTGTGGTTCATAAGTTTCAATATAACGAACCCATCCTGGTGAACAAGAAGTCATCAATGGCAATACTCCACCATTTTGAACACGGTTAATAAACTCAGTTCCTTCTTCCATGATTGTTAAATCTGCTCCCCAGTTAACGTCAGCTATTTCATTAAAGCCTAAAGCTTTAAAGGCAGCATACATTTTTCCTTCAGCATCATATCCAATTGGATAACCAAATTCTTCACCAAGTGCAGCACGAACGGCGGGAGCAGCTTGTGCAACAACATATTTAGTTTCATCTTTTAACGCATTTAATACTGCATTAATATCATTTTTTTCTTGAATTGCCGCAGTTGGACATGCTTGGATACATTTTCCACAAAGTATACAACCACTATCACCAATTTCATGTAATAACGCTGGCCCAACAACTGTTTTACTACCACGTCTATTAAATCCTAACACTGATAATCCAGAAAACTTTTCACAAGCAGAGATACATCTTCCACATAAAGTACATTTACCACTATCTAACACAATAGCTGGATTGTCTCCGTTAATGATTCTAGCTTTTTTAGAAAATTCTTCGCTTTCTCCCATTTCATTAACAACATCATAACGACGCATTAATTCTAATAGTTCACAATTATGTTCGCGTGGACATCTCCAGCATTCAAACACGTGATTAGCCGCAACCAATTTTAAATTTTCTTTTACTGAAGTTTGAACACGATTAGTATTAGTTTTAACAACCATTCCTTCAGCAACTTGCATTTTACATGAATTTTTTAAACTTCTTTGTCCTTCAATTTCAACTACACAAACACGGCAACTTGAATCTTCATGAACACCCTTCATATAACATAAACGAGGAATGCTTATACCGATAGTGTTAGCAGCTTCAAGAACAGTATAATTAGCTGGCACAGATACTTTTTTGCCATCTATTAATAGATTAACCATATTTTCCATTTTGCTTTCCTCCTATCGTAATACAACCGCTTGAACTTTTGCAGGACAAGCCTTTTTACAACTTCCACATTTAATACATGCTGCGTTATCAATTTCATGACGAGCACGAGGTTCACCTTTAATACAAGAAACAGGGCATGCCTTAGCGCACATTCCACAACCAATACATTTTTCTGTAATATAATATTCAACTAATTCCTTACATACTCCCGCAGGACATTTTTTGTCAACAACGTGAGCTAAATATTCTGGTTTAAAATGTTTAAGTGTTGATAAAATCGGGTTAGGTGCACTTTGACCTAAAGCACATAATGATGAATCTTGGATCATTAACGCTAACTTTTCAAGTCTATCAAGATCATTAACATTAGCTTCTCCTTTAGATATTCTATCAAGAATTTCTAACATACGCTTTGTTCCTTCACGACAAGGAGTACATTTTCCACATGATTCATCAACAGTAAAGTCTAAATAAAATTTGGCTATATCAACCATACAATTATCTTCATCCATTACTATCATACCACCAGAACCCATCATAGATCCTAAACGTGTTAATGTATCAAAGTCAATAGGTGTATCTAATGCTTCTTCTGTTAAGCATCCTCCTGAAGGTCCTCCAGTTTGGACAGCCTTAAATTTACGTCCATTTGGAATACCTCCACCAATTTCAAATATTACTTCTCTTAAAGTAGTACCCATTGGTATTTCAAGTAATCCAGTATTTTTTATTTTTCCACCTAAAGCAAATATTTTTGTACCAGGTGATTTTTCTGTTCCAATGCTTCTAAACCATACAGCCCCATTACGAATAATATTAGGGATATTTGCTAAAGTTTCTACGTTGTTAATAACAGTTGGTTTTTCCCAAAGTCCTTTAACAGCTGGAAACGGTGGTTTATTACGAGGCATTCCTCTTCCACCTTCTATAGAAGCGATTAATGCAGTTTCTTCACCGCAAACGAAAGCTCCAGCTCCTAAACGAATTTCTACATCAAAACTAAAACTAGTTCCAAAAACATTATTTCCAATTATTCCTAATCTTTTTGCTTCATCAATAGCATGTTGTAATCTTTCAACTGCTACAGGATATTCTGCACGAATATAAATATATCCTTGATTAGCACCAATAGCATATCCACCAATCGCTAAAGCTTCTATAATACTATGAGGATCTCCTTCTAAAACCGCACGGTCCATAAATGCACCTGGATCTCC